>NZ_CP048268.1:0-115000 GCF_019469265.1 Lactobacillus panisapium
CTAAAATGTAAGCAAGTTATGAAAACAGCCACTAACTAATTCAATGAAGTTGAATTCTTCACGCGTTTACCTTGCAGTTAAGCTAAAAGCAGTTAAGCTAAAAAGCACTGGTATAAGTTTTATTTTATGCATGCTAATCGCTATCATCTTTTTTTAATAAAAAGTGTTTTGCCCATGAACAACCGCTAGCATGAATTAGTTAATTTTGAGCTTTAATTTGTAAAACAAGCAGCCCCTTTTTACCGACAATAGCATTTTTATTATTCAATGTATTTAGGAGCAAATTGGTACCAAGTTTTAACATTTTTTCAGATAATTACTTATGTATCTTGTTTACAAAAGACCGGCATTTTTTATCCACAATTTATGACACACAGCAGTTTGCACAAGTTTATCCACAAGACACAACCTGTTAAAAAAGATATTCACAGCATGTGGATATCTCGCTGCCTTATTCATCTCTTTTACTGGTAAATTAATAAAAATAATCCACAGGATTGCCTGCAAATTTCTCATTTCAAGATTTATTTCTCGCAAAATTTGTGTATCTTTCTAAAATATCTATCCACAACTTGTTGATTTTGGATTAATGTTATTCACTTGTGGAAAACATTTTATTTAGATGGTACAATAAGTTTTGCTTAACGTTATCGGAGGGACTTATTTTGTTTGACATCAATAAATTTTGGCAGCATTTTAACGATGAAATGCGTGAACGTTTTAATGAAGTTGCCTACAATGCTTGGTTTAAAAATACTAAACCCGTTTCCTATAATAAGGAAACTCATGAACTAAAAATTGCCGTCCAAAATCCGGTTACTAAAGGATATTGGGAAAAGAATTTGTCTACGCAGCTCATTCAGTCAGCATACGGATATGCCAATATTGAAGTGATTCCTGTTTTTCAGATCGAAGGCGATAGCAGTACTGAACGGCTCGTAACCCCAAAGCCGCAGACACAGCCATTACGTGAAAAGACGCAAAGACAAGAAACCAATGCATTTGTCCGCAATCTTAAGCTGAATGATAAATATACTTTCGATAACTTTGTTCAAGGTGAAGGAAATAAACTTGCAGCAGGTGCTGCTTTAGCTGTTGCCGATAGTCCTGGTAGTTTTTATAATCCGCTTTTTATCTTTGGTGGCGTGGGGCTAGGTAAGACACACTTGATGCAAGCGATTGGTCACCAAATGCTGGCAGAACGACCAAATGCGAAAGTCGTTTATATCCAAAGTGAAACCTTCGTTAACGACTTCATCAATTCCATTAAAAATAAAACGCAGGATCAATTCCGGGAAAAATATCGTACCTGCGACTTATTGTTAGTCGACGATATCCAATTTTTTGCCAAAAAAGAGGGTATTCAAGAAGAATTCTTCCATACTTTTGAAACACTCTATAACGATCAAAAACAGATTGTTATGACGAGTGACCGGCTGCCAACCGAAATTCCTGACTTGTCCGAAAGACTGGTATCTCGGTTTACCTGGGGGCTGCAAGTTGAGATTACGCCACCCGATCTGGAAACGCGAATTGCAATCTTGCGGAAAAAAGCCGAAGCTGAAAATCTCATTATTGATGACAGCACACTCGATTACATTGCTTCACAAGTTGATACCAATATTCGTGAGCTTGAGGGTGCCTTGGTTAAAGTCCAGGCGCATGCAACAATTGAGCATGAAGACATTAATGTCAATTTAGCTCGCGAAGCCCTAGCAGATCTAAAACTGGTGCAAAAAAATCAAGGCTTACAAATTTCTAAAATCCAAGAAGTCGTTGCTAATTATTTCCAAACTTCAACTTATGAATTGAAAGGAAAAAAGCGGGTAAGGCAGATTGTCGTACCGCGCCAAATTGCAATGTACCTGTCTCGTGAATTAACTGATTCCAGCTTACCTAAAATCGGCCAAGAATTTGGCGGCAAGGACCACACAACGGTGATGCATGCTTGCGATAAAATTAGTCGCGAAATAAAAACGGACTCAGATATCAAAACAGCAGTTTTTGATTTGAAACAGATGCTTGATCGCTAAAAAGTGCTTAAGTGTGGAAAACTTTCAGTCTTGTACACATTTTCTTAACCGTCATAATTACGTTATTTTAGGGCAAATTAAGTTTTTCAACAGAAATCACAGGACCTACTAATACTACTTAATTAAATATATAATTAATAAATAAAACAAATGCCAATCTAGGAGGTAACAAATGAAATTTACCGTAAACAGAAATCTGTTCGTTGATAATCTAAACAATGTAATGCATGCTATTTCTTCTCGCGCTACGATACCGATATTAAGCGGAATCAAACTCAACTTAACTGAAGATGAACTTCTTTTAACTGGTAGTGATTCTGACATTTCAATCGAAATTAGAATTCCGGTAAGTGAAGATTTAACTGTTGAATCAACTGGTGCAATTGTGTTACCAGCCCGGTTTTTCAGTGAAATTATTAGACGTTTGCCAGGTAAGGAATTTTCACTTGAAGTAAAAGAAAGTTTCCAAACACAAATCATCTCTGAAAATAGTGAATTCACGATTAATGGTCTTGATGCCAATAACTATCCAAGATTACCGGAAATTCCTGACGAGTCCTCTTTTATCATCTCAGGAAAAACTTTCCGTGAAATCATTAATGAAACCCAATTTGCAGTTGCAACCCAGGAAAGCCGTCTGGTTTTAACAGGTGTTCACTTTGACTTTGGCCCTGAGCGGATTCACGCTGTAGCGACTGACTCACATCGTCTTTCGAGTCGCGCATTGACGTTAGAAAATGGACCACAAGCTAAAACTGACTTAATTATTCCTGGTAAAAGCCTGCTTGAATTAGCACGTATTATCGGGGAAACTGATCCAGAAATTAAAGTTTGTCCGGGTGAAAATCAAGTACTCTTTGAAATTGGTAATATTCTGTTCTATTCACGTTTGCTTGAGGGCAGCTACCCTGATACTGAACGCTTGATTCCAAGCGAAAGCACGACAAGTGTTGAATTTGATTTAGCTGAGCTTTCTAGCGCACTTGACCGTGCAAGTCTGTTAACTCACGCTGGCCGCAACAATGTTGTTGATTTAACCCTAGATACTGAAAATCAAACAGCTAAATTATCGGGTGAATCGGCAGAAATTGGTAACGTAGAAGAAGATGTTGCCTTTAAGAAATTGGAAGGCAAGAACTTGAAGATTTCCTTCAACCCTGATTATTTGCGTGATGCTCTGCGAGCTTCGGTAACTGATTCGGTTGTAATGGAATTTACCCAGCCGCTGCGGCCTTTCACTGTAAATCCAGATAAAGATGATATCGACTTTGTGCAATTAATCACACCAGTTAGAACTTTTTAAACAAACTTTTAGTTAATAATGAAAAAGGCCATCGAAATGATGGTCTTTTCTTTGGCAATTTTCTCAAAATAGACAAAAAAGGCGTCTTATTCTATTTTTACTGTCATTCACTGTGATATGTTTATTTATAAAAAAATCGTTTATAGGGCTTTATATTGCGCTTAAAGTTGTATTTTACCTGTGAAACGCATATACTTAACTATAGGTAATTAAAGTGATGAAGGTGGATATTATCAAAGAGTTTAAGGTAAAGGGTGAGTATGTCACTCTCAGTCAATTTTTAAAAGAAGAAAGTATCATTTCTTCCGGTGGTCAAGCTAAGTGGTATCTGCAAGAAAATCCCGTTATCTTGAATGGGATTAAGGAAAATCGCCGTGGAAAAAAGATTAGACCTGGCGATCAGATTGAAGTTGCCCAAGAAAGATATGAATTTCGGTAACCTGAATGTATCTCAAGCACTTTATTGCACAAAATTATCGTAATTTACAGCAATTAGACGTAGTTTTTGATCCCAATGTCAATATTTTTATCGGGCAAAATGCGCAGGGCAAGACTAATCTGCTTGAGGCGATTTACTTTTTGGCATTAACGAGATCACATCGGACAAGTAGTGATAAAGAATTAATTGCTTTTGACCAGGATTATGCAAATATTTCTGGTCATGTATATAAAAGCCAAATTGATTTATCCTTAAGGGTATTAATTACCAAAAAGGGTAAAAAAGTCTGGGTTAATCGGATCGAACAAGCCAAACTGTCAAAGTATGTTGGACAGTTAAATGCAATTTTGTTTTCTCCAGAAGATTTAGATTTAATTAAAGGAGCACCGACACAAAGGCGGCGCTTTATGGATCAAGAATTTGGCCAGATTAATTCGGAATATCTTTATTTTGCCGGTAAATACAGACAGGTATTGCAACAAAAAAATAACTATCTGAAATTACTGGCAAAAGGACAAGCACGGGACATGATGTTTCTAGATGTTTTGTCCGATCAATTGGCTGGGGTTGCGGCTGAAGTGATTGTTCGGCGATTTAAATTCTTAAAGTACTTAGATCGTTATGCTCAAAACGCATATGAACACATAAGTTCCAGCAATGAAAAATTGACACTTCATTATCGACCATCAGTCAAGGAAGTAACTGAATCTGATAGTGTCGAAGAGGTATATCGCAAACTACTTGCTAATTACCAAAAAAATCAAAAGGTCGAATTACTGAAAAAAACAACTCTTAGTGGACCTCATCGTGATGATATTGAATTTGAATTAGATGGCAAGGATGCACATTTATATGGCTCGCAAGGCCAACAGCGAACAATTGCGCTTAGTGTTAAACTTGCGGAAATCCAATTAGTACATCATTTAACTGCCGAATATCCATTACTTTTACTCGATGATGTAATGAGTGAGCTTGATCATGACCGTCAAAGTGCTCTGCTCAACTACATTCATGGTAAGACACAAACTTTTATTACAACAACAGATCTCGAAGGTATTTCCTGGGAAATAATTAAAAAGCCTAAGGTATACCGGATTAAATCAGGGAAGATTTATTTAGAAGAGGGGAAATTGAATGGCTGATCAGAAGAAAGACAACCTCGACCAAATCAAGCAATATGAAAAAGAAGCTGATAAATATAATGCCAGCCAAATTCAAGTTTTAGGCGGGCTTGAAGCTGTTCGTAAACGGCCGGGTATGTATATTGGCTCCACAAGTTCTCAAGGCTTGCACCACCTAGTTTGGGAAATAATTGATAATGGTATTGATGAGAGCTTGGCAGGCTTTGCAACTAAGATCGAAGTTACCATCAATGAAGATGGTAGCGTAACTGTTCAAGATGATGGACGGGGAATTCCAGTTGACATTGAGAAAAAGACCGGTCGTCCAGCGCTTGAAACTGTCTTTACTGTTCTTCACGCCGGTGGTAAATTTGGCGGTGGCGGCTATAAAGTATCTGGTGGATTGCACGGTGTTGGTGCTTCAGTAGTTAATGCATTATCAACCAAGCTAGATGTTACAACAATGCGTGATGGCAAAAAGTACTTTATTGACTTTGATCACGGTCGTGTTGATCATGAAATGAAAATGACTGGTACTGTGCCGTTGACTGATCATGGTACAATTGTTCACTTCTTCCCAGATCCTGATATCTTCACTGAAACTACTTCATTTGATGATAAAATCTTAAAAAATAGAATACGTGAATTAGCCTTTTTGAATAAAGGCTTAAAACTGACGTTTACGGATAAGCGAAAAGATAGCGCCGAAACGGATGTTTATCATTACGAGGGTGGTATTCAAGAATACGTTTCGTTCCTAAATCGTGATAATGAAGTTTTATTTGATAAACCAATTTATGTAGAGGGGACTTTCAGCGACATTAATGTCGAAGTTTCTTTGCAATATACTAAGGGTTATAAAACAACTTTGATGACTTTTGCTAATAACATTCATACCTACGAAGGCGGAATGCATGAAGCAGGGTTCAAGACAGCCTTAACGCGTGTAGTTAACGATTATGCTCATAAGACTAAATTACTGAAAGATAATGATGATAATTTGTCTGGTGAAGATATTCGTGAGGGTATGACAGCAATCGTTTCTGTTAAGCACCCAAACCCACAATTCGAAGGTCAGACTAAGACCAAATTAGGTAATTCCGATGCTAGAACGGCAGTTGACCGGGCATTTTCTGAAACTTTCAATGCTTTCTTAATGGAAAATCCGCAAGTTGGCCGAAAGATTGTTGAAAAAGCACAGTTAGCTGAACGTGCTAGAACTGCTGCTAAGCGTGCTCGTGAAGTTACCCGAAAGAAATCAGGCTTAGAAATTGCTAATTTGCCAGGGAAATTGGCAGATAATACAAGTAATGATCCAAGTATTTCAGAATTATTCATTGTCGAGGGTAATTCAGCTGGCGGTTCTGCTAAGCAAGGCCGTTCAAGATTAACACAAGCAATTTTACCGATTCGTGGTAAAATTCTGAATGTTGAAAAAGCTTCGATGGATCGTATTTTGGCCAATGAAGAAATTCGGTCATTATTTACAGCATTAGGAACTGGTTTTGGAGCTGATTTCGATGTTTCCAAGGCCCGTTACCATAAGCTGATTATTATGACTGATGCCGATGTCGACGGGGCCCATATTAGAACGCTGCTGTTAACACTCTTTTACAACTATATGCGTCCAATGATCGACAAAGGATATGTCTATATCGCTCGTCCGCCTCTATACCAAGTTCGTCAAGGCAAGGTAATCAGATATTTAGATACTGATGAGGAATTGCATGACTACCTAGGCAGCTTGCAGCCAAGTCCAAAGCCAACGGTTCAGCGGTATAAGGGATTGGGTGAAATGGACCCAGAACAATTATGGGAAACGACCATGAATCCTGAAAATAGGCGGCTAGATCGGGTTAGTCCGGAATATGCTAAAAATGTCGATGAGGTGTTTGAATTACTTATGGGTAACGAAGTCGCACCGAGACGTAGTTTCATTGAAAGCAACGCTAAGTACGTTGAAAACTTGGATGCTTAGGAGGTTTAAATGGATAACGACAACCAAAGTCAAGATCACAGAATAAGAAACGTTGACTTGACCAACGTGATGAACAGTTCATTTTTGGATTATGCGATGTCAGTTATCGTAGCACGGGCTTTGCCTGATGTTCGCGATGGTTTGAAACCAGTCCAGCGTCGTATTCTTTACGGAATGAGCGAATTAGGCGTTACACCTGATAAACCATATAAGAAATCGGCCAGAATAGTTGGGGAAGTTATGGGTAAGTTTCACCCCCACGGAGATTCCTCAATTTATTTGGCGATGGCGCACATGGCACAAGATTTTAGCTACCGGTATATGCTGGTGGACGGTCACGGTAACTTTGGTTCGGTCGACGGTGATGAACCAGCCGCAATGCGTTATACCGAGGCACGAATGAGTAAAATCGCGGTTGAAATGCTGCGTGATATCAATAAAAATACTATTGATTGGCAACGTAACTACGATGACTCTGAAAATGAACCAGTTGTTTTACCAGCTAGGATTCCTAACCTGCTTGTCAACGGGACAAGTGGAATTGCCGTTGGTATGACCACGAATATTCCACCACATAACCTTTCTGAAGTTATTCAAGGATTGCATATGTTGATGGACAATCCAGAAATAACTACTAAAGAGTTGATGAAGGCAATTCCGGGACCAGATTTTCCAACTGGCGGAACGATTATGGGTCGAGGCGGTATTTACCGCGCTTATGAAACTGGTCGGGGCAACATTGTTGTTCGGGCTAACACTAATATCGAAACCGAAAAAAGTGGTCGTGAGCGAATTGTAGTTACTGAGATTCCGTACTTGGTCAATAAGGCTGAATTAGTAAAGAAGATTGCTGATTTAGCTCGTTCTAAGACAATTGACGGAATCACTGGCGTTCGTGATGAATCCGACCAATCTGGGATGCGAATTACCATTGATGTTCGGCGTGATGCCAGCGCAAGTGTTATTTTGAATAATTTATTCAAGCAGACACAGATGCAGGCCAACTTCGGCATGAATATGGTGGCAATTGTTGATGGCGCCCCACATTTCCTAAGCTTAAAGGAAATGCTGCAATACTACTTGCAACACCAAGAAGATGTTGTTACTAGAAGAACCAAGTTCGATCTTGCTAAAGCTGAAGCTAGAGCTCATATTCTTGAAGGTTTGAAGATTGCACTAGATCACATTGATGAAATTGTTCATATTATTCGTCAAAGTGAATCAAGTGATATTGCTAAAGCTGCTTTAATTAGTCGGTTTGGATTAGATGACAAGCAGTCGCAAGCGATCCTGGATATGCGGTTAGTTCGCCTGACCGGATTGGAACGCGATAAAGTTGAAGCTGAATATAAAGAATTAAAAGCCAAAATTGCGGACTACCAAGATATTCTTGCACGACCAGAAAGAATTAACGAGATTATTTATGACGAACTGCTTGATATTCAAAAGCGCTTTGGTGATGATCGCCGAACCAAGATTGGCGAAGGAGAAGTTGTTTCGATTGAAGATGAAGATTTGATCGAAAAACAAGATGTCTTGTTAACCTTGACTCACAGTGGCTACATTAAGCGGATGCTGATTAATGAATTTAAGACCCAAAACCGTGGTGGTAAAGGGATTAAAGGCATGGGCATTAAAGATGGTGACTTCATCGAAAACTTAATGTATTCAAGCACGCATGATTTATTGTTATTCTTTACTAATAAGGGAAAAGTCTACTCTAAGAAAGCTTACGAAATTCCTGAATTTGGTCGGACAGCTAAGGGTTTGCCGATTGTCAATCTCCTTCAGTTTGAGAAGGGCGAAAAAATCCAGACAATCATTAATATTCCTGAAGATGCAGATGATAAGTACCTCTTCTTCATTACCAAGATGGGAACTGTCAAACGGACCCACGTTAGTGAATTTGCCAATATCAGAAATAGTGGTTTAATTGCTCTAACGCTGCGCGATGGTGATGAATTGAGTAATGTCTTACCAACCGATGGTAAGCAAGATATCTTGATTGGTACTCATTTGGGCTATGCTGTTCGCTTTAACGAAACAACTGTCCGCTCTATGGGACGAACTGCTGCTGGTGTCCGGGGAATTAATCTTCGTGACCATGACTATGTAGTCGGTTCCGGTGTCGTTAAAGATAGCGATGAAGTTTTAGTCATTTCTGAAAAAGGCTACGGCAAACGGACCAGCGCTAGTGAGTATCCGGTTAAAGGCCGTGGCGGTAAGGGAATTAAGACTGCCAATGTCACGGAAAAGAATGGACCATTGTCTGGCGTTACTGTAGTAGATGGTTCACAGGATATTATGGTCATTACGGATGACGGAATTATGATCCGCTTTAAGATTACGGATGTTTCTCAAACTGGTCGAAGCACAATTGGTGTTCGCTTGATTAAAGTTGGTGATGGTAGTAAGGTTGCAAGTCTTGCTGTTGTGCCTGCTGAAGAAGACCAAGAAGTTGCAAATGACGAAGAAACAACTGCTGAATCAGAAGAATAATTAAGAAAAAAATTATCAGACTTTTTTGCGTATTTAATTGTGAGGGATGAAAAAATTCCTTGTAGGATCACGTGAAGATAGTTTGGTAATTTTTTGTTTCTGTGCTAAAATTAGTGCTTGCGAGTAATAAAACTAAATTACTCCTTGTTCTTGAATTTTTAGCAAGAACCATTTAGTCCAAAAGGAGGTGCACTAGTAATGACAACTACTAAGTATGAAATAACTTATATTATTAAGCCTGATATTGATGAAGAATCAAAAAAGGCGCTAGTTGAAAACTATGATAAGGTTATTGCCGATAATGGTGGTACGATGGTTGAGTCAAAAGACTGGGAAAAGCGTCATTTCGCATATGAAATTAACAAATACCGTGAGGGAACTTATCACGTTATGACTTTCACTGCAGACAACGCTGACGCAGTTAACGAATTTGACCGTTTATCTAAGATTGACACTGCTGTTTTGCGTTCAATGACTGTCAAAGTTGGCGAATAAAAAATAGTAACTTATCGTTTTCGTGATTTAGGAAAGGAAGGACCTAAAGTATGATTAATCGAGTTGTACTTGTTGGCCGTTTAACACGTGATCCTGAATTACGTACTACTGGGAGTGGAATCTCGGTTGCTACGTTTACTCTTGCCGTTGATCGTCAGTATACTAACGCTCAAGGCGAGAGAGGTGCGGATTTTATTAGCTGTGTAATTTGGCGAAAAGCAGCAGAAAATTTCTGTAACTTTACGTCTAAAGGATCACTTGTTGGTATTGACGGCCGAATTCAAACCAGAAGTTACGATAATAAAGATGGGCAAAGAGTATATGTGACCGAAGTTGTCGTTGATAACTTTGCATTGCTTGAATCACGTAAAGATCGTGAAGCCCGTGGTCAAAATGGTGGCTTTACACCAACTGATAACGGCAATTTTGGTAATCAAAATACCAATAATTCGCCAAACATGGGACCATCTAATCAGAATAATCCGCTAAATAGCAGTAATCAATCTGATAATACCCAAGATCCATTTGCTGGTTCGGGTGACACGATTGATATTTCTGATGATGATCTTCCATTCTAATTTTAAGGAAAGGACCTAGGATATGGCTCAACAAAGAAGAGGCGGCCATCGTCGTCGTAAGGTTGACTTTATCGCAGCCAACCACATTGATTACGTTGACTACAAGGACGTTGATCTGTTGAAACGTTTTATCTCCGAAAGAGGTAAAATCTTACCACGTCGTGTCACTGGCACTAGCGCTAAGAATCAACGTAAAGTAGCTAAGGCAATCGAAAGAGCTCGCATTATGGGCTTGTTGCCATTCGTTACTGAAGACTAATTAAGTCAAATAAAATAAAAGGCGGAAAAGTTAATTTTCCGCCTTTTTTGTGGTTTATTAAATATTTTTTTGTAAAGCGGCAGTTAATTCCGCCCAAAACTAAAATTATTCTTTATCGCGGCATTAAGCCCCAGCCAAATGTCCGGTCTAAGCAGATATGTGCCAGCCATATTAGGTTAAAGTTGATTAACTGGGTTGTTCTTAAATGGGGAAACAAAGTCAAAATGGTCAAAAAGATTAACGGAAATACAAGTAAATGACCGAGATTATAAAGAACATTTCCCACCTGAGGTGATATTGCATAGCCAGCTGCCCCAAGATCAAAAACTAGGTACCAGGCAATAAAAAATAGTAATGAACCATCGTTTTTCCAGTATGCTACTAATAGAAAAATTAGTGCGGCAAGATAGTCCAATTTATAAAGATAAGCAATCATATTTTTTCCTTCCAGTTTATAATTCGCCTAACTGTTTTAAGCTATTTTCGATTTCGTCAATTGAGGCTTCTTCTTCAATTTTGTTTTTAAGTTCAGCTAGAATTTTTGTCATTTTGGTATAAAAAATGGCTTGTTGCTGACAATCCTGTGCTTTTTTCGTTACTAGTTTTAAGGTCTCTTTGTCGCAGTAATTGCTTTTAGGGC
Organism: Lactobacillus panisapium; assembly: GCF_019469265.1. Classification (NCBI taxonomy): domain Bacteria; kingdom Bacillati; phylum Bacillota; class Bacilli; order Lactobacillales; family Lactobacillaceae; genus Lactobacillus; species Lactobacillus panisapium. The sequence continues at coordinate 11,346 of NZ_CP048268.1, forward strand.
TTTGATATAAGGCAACAGCTTGTTTAACTTCTGGTAACTTGAGCTGTGCGTGACGCAGATTGGTAATAAACTTCATTAATGCAGCATCGGCATCAGTGTAGTCTCTATAGCCATTTCTGTTACGTTGGGGATGCAATAGCCCAATTTTTTCATAGTAACGCAGGGTATCAGTACTAATATTTACTAGTTTAGCGAATGCGGCAATTTTCATTATCCAAAGCCTCCATGAATTCAGTATCACATTGGAGTATACTCCAAAGTCAAGAATTAATAATATAAAAATAGCGCCTAGTACCACCAGCTAGGTGACTTTTTATCCGCTGTTTTGCTGACTTTAATTTTTAAGCACCAATTTTTATTAGAATGATGCAAGGAAAGCAAGCAGCCTGCTCCAGCCTGCGATAATCGTCGACTTTAGCTTAATTTAAAGATAACCCGGTACCTGCTACTTGTTAGCAGCAATAAAAGCTTAATATTCAGGAGTTTCTTATCAAGTGATTACAAGGTATAATAATAATGATGTACTATACATTAATTTAGGAAGGATCTTACATGAAAGATTTTTTACGTAAGCTTGAATTTCCTGCTTTTATCAAGGATTCACGTTTGACAGCTTCTGTCATTATCATCTTGGCACTGTCACTTTTAGGCAGTATTGTTGCGATGATCATGAATCCATTATTCGGTTTGGCAATGGTACTAATTTTTATTTTGACTGTTGCTTGTACCGTTTATGGTGCTTATATACTTGCTGGTAACGCGAATAACTTTGCTGTCAGTTTGTCTTATCGGATTAAGCGCAGCGAACAAGAAGCGATGATTAAAATGCCTCTTGGCATCTTGCTGTATGACAAGGACAGACAAATTCAGTGGGTAAATCCATATTTACAGCTTTATTTAAAGGATGAAGACCTGATTGGACACACGATTAAATCAGTTGATCCAGATTTAGATAAGTTAATTGATGATTTGTTAAAGGCTAAAACTGCTGAAAATCACGTTGTGAATTGGGATGGTCACCAATTTGAAATGGTCATCCAGAATAATTTGGGTGTGATCTATTTACTTGATATTACGCGTTATGCGAAAATTGAACAGAAATATAATAATGAGTTGTTAGCAATTGGCCAAGTATTTATTGATAATTACGATGAACTAAGCGAAACGATGCATGATCAGGAACTTACGACTACGAGTTCTTATGTGCAAAATACTCTGAGTGATTACGCCAAAAATTACAATGCCTACCTTAAGCGGATTGATGAGGATCATTTCTTGCTACTGTTACATATGCAGGATTTAGCTAAAATGGAAAAAGATAAGTTCTCCGTTTTGGATAAAATGCGGCTAGAAACCAGCCGTAATAATACGCCATTGACCTTATCGATTGGAATTGCTTTTGGCAGTAGTTTAATTACCGAATTGGCTGACCAAGCCCAGTCTAACCTTGACTTGGCTTTAGGACGAGGCGGTGACCAGGTTGTTTTAAGTCAACCTGGAAAGGCCGCGCGTTTTTATGGCGGCAAGTCCAATCCAATGGAAAAACGGACACGTGTGCGTGCACGAATGGTTTCCCAAGCAATTAGTGAATTGTTTAAAGAAGCTGACCGGGTTTTTGTTGTTGGTCATGCTAATCCGGATATGGATTCAGTGGGTAGTGGAATTGGTGTCGTTAAGATTGCCAGATTGCATAATGTTAAGGCGAACTTTGTGCTAGACGTCAACAAGACAAACTATGATGTTGGCCGGTTAGTTGCCAAGATGCAAAAAGTTAAAGAAGACACCGATATGTTTATCTCGCCAGACGATGCTTTGGAAAGTTTAACTGACAAGTCAATGCTAGTTATGGTTGATCATTCAAAATATTCGATTACTTATTCAAAAGATTTATACGATCGGCTGAAGAATCGCATTATTGTAATTGATCACCATCGCCGCGGTGAAGAATTCCCTGAAAATCCTATGCTGACATACGTTGAGCCCTATGCCTCGTCCGCATGTGAACTTGTCACTGAAATGGTAGAATACCAACAACCAAGTTCAGGTCAGCGGGTCTTGACCGATTTGGAAGCGACAGCAATGCTAGCTGGTATTACGGTTGATTCACGTGAATTCTCGCTAAGAACGGGAACGCGGACATTTGATGCGGCGAGCTATCTGCGCTCAATTGGTGCTAGCTCTGTTGGCGTAAGCGAGCTGCTTAAGGAGGATATCGATAGTTTCCTTGAGCGCACACGCCTAGTCAGCAGCCTAAAAATGATCGGGCCAAAAATGGCTGTTTTGTGCGGTGATGATGACCAGATTATTGATCCAATAATTACTGCTCAAGCCGCGGATACGGCACTTGATTTGGAAAATGTTGAAGCTAGTTTTGCAATTACTCGGCGCAGTAAAGACACCATTAGCATTTCTGCTCGTTCGATGGGCGAAATCAATGTCCAGGTAATTATGGAAAAATTAGGCGGTGGCGGCCATTTATCTAATGCTGCAACGCAAATTAAAGGTGTTACAGTTCAAGAGGCACTTGCCAAACTGCTTAATGCAGTTGATACTTATGAAAAAGAAAATGAATAGAGGTAAGCAAAATGAAAGTTATTTTTACTAAAGATGTTAAAGGCCGCGGCAAACGTGGTGAAGTTAAGAACGTTCCAGATGGCTACGCCCAAAACTTTTTATTAAAACGCGGTTTAGCTAAAGAGGCTAATAAGGCCAACATGCACACTTTAGAGCGCGTAGAAGCCAATGAAAAGGCTGCTTACGAAAGTGAAAAGGCAGAAGCTGAAAAAATTAAGGCTCAGCTTGACCAAGATGAAACTGTAGTCAACTTTAAGTCAAAGGCTGGTTCAGATTCACGTCTCTTTGGTTCAATTTCCGGCAAGAAAATTGTTGAGGGCTTAGAGGATCAGTTCGGAATTAAGCTCGACAAGCGCAAATTAAACCTGCCTGAGCCAATTAAAACCTTAGGCTATACAAATGTACCTGTTAAGTTATTTAAGGGCATAGAGGGCAAAATTCGTGTCCACGTTACTGAACAGGAATAACTTTAATTTAATAAAAAGTGGTCATGATTAATGGATAATATCGTTTCGCAACAAATACCGCACGATGATGAAGCGGAAAAAGCCGTTTTAGGTGCAATTTTTATTGATCCAGAGGCAATTGCCGACGCCAGTGCGGAGGTTGAGCCGGGTGACTTTTATAAAAAAGCTAATCAATTAATCTTTCAAGCAATGCTTGATTTATCAGATCGCGAAGATGCAATTGATCCGCTAACTTTACAAGATGAATTAACCAAAAAGAATCAGCTGGATGATATTGGCGGAATTGCTTATGTTTCGGAACTTGCCATTGCCACCCCTACGGCTGCTCATATCGTTTATTATGCCAAGATTGTTCACCGTAAGGCATTATTGCGGCGGCTTATTTCTGCCAGTCAAAAAATCATTTCGAACGCAATGCAGGATTCAGACGATGTTACTGCAATTCTAGATGATGCCGAAAGTGAAATCATGAATGTTTCTTCGGAAAACAATGCAAATGGCTTTCGGGGAATCAAGGATATTGTTAATGCCGCAATTGAAGAAATCAATAGTATTCCTGAAGACGGCAACATGGTTACTGGTCTGCCCACAGGCTTTGTCGAACTAGATAAAATGACTACGGGTTTCCACGATGATGAATTAATTATTATTGCTGCCCGTCCAGGTGTTGGTAAAACTTCTTTTGCACTGAATGTTGCTCAGTATGTTGGGTTGCATACTGACAAAACGGTCGCCATGTTTTCTTTGGAAATGAGTGGCGAGCAGCTGGTACAAAGAATGCTAGCCTCTGAAGGCCTAATTAATTCGCAGCATCTAAGGACTGGTCAATTGGACGAAGAGGAGTGGCGCAAATTGATCGTAGCGTCTGGCTCTTTGGCCAATGCCAGCATCTATATTGATGATACGCCAGGAATTAAAATGAGTGAGATTAGAGCACAGGCTCGCCGACTTGCCAAGGAAAAAGGCAACTTAGGCTTAATTGTGATCGATTATCTGCAGCTGATTGAAGGGCCACGCAGCGAATCACGCCAACAAGAAGTCTCGGCAATTTCGCGGCAATTGAAAAAATTGGCTAAAGAACTACATGTGCCGGTTATTGCTCTGTCTCAGTTATCGCGTTCAGTTGAGCAGCGCCAGGACAAGCGGCCTGTCTTATCTGATATCCGTGAATCTGGTTCTATTGAACAGGATGCCGATATTGTTTCTTTTTTGTATCGGGATGATTATTACCGCGAAGAAAATGAGGAAGATGGTGATGATCAACAAGAAGTTGGTGCAGAAGATGATAATGGTGAAGTAGAAGTCATTATTGAAAAGAACCGGTCTGGTAGCCGGGGGACGGTTAAATTAATGTTCTCTAAGCCATATAACCGCTTTTCAAACCTCGATTATAGTCACGATCAACCTGATCAGTAAACAATACTATATAATTTGTGCTTAAAATATAAAAATCCTATTATTACAGCTGTTATTCTGAATACTAATCCAAAAATAAAGCATATTTAATGACTTAGTTAATTTAAGATTGTACTATTAAGGTGTAAATAGATTATTTTGCTTATTTTTTAGGAAAGGACCTAGAATTATGGCTGATAAAGGATTTAAAGATAAAGTAGCAGGAAAAGCTAAAGAATTAAAGGGTAAGGTACAGCAAGCTGCAGGTGATATGAAAGACAAAGCCCAAGATGCTGCTGACAATGTCAAAGATAAAGTCGATGACGCCAAGGATAATATGAAAAAATAATACTTGGTAAAAAAAGAGTTGAGGAATATTTCCTCAACTCTTTTTTGTGTTACACGTGAAACTAATTGCTAACGTAATTTGTTTTTAACTTCTGGGGGCAGCTCCAAATTAGGGTGCTCCGGATCATAAAATTCGTAAAAGACAGGAGCCTTATTTGAATCATTACTCTTAGGATAGAGTTCATAATTATTAGCCATTAACGGCAGCGTCATATTATTTTTATAGGAATCCCAAATCTTACCTAAAATTTGAGCAATTAGCTTACGCTCTTGGGGCTCAAGTGATAAAAAGACCCGACTGAAACGGTAAGTTCCAACCAGTTTATTATTTGTCAGCTGATGTGCTTCCTCAATATCGGCATTTTCAAAGGCTTCGAATAAATCAGAAAATGCTTCACCGCGTTCTTCTTTGGGAATGGAATGATTAAAGTTAATTAGAGCATGACGGAGTACACGACTGCCAGAAGATAATCCTTTTGCCAGGGTAAAACTGTCACGACCAACTGACCAGCGTCGTGGGTCATGCTGGTTGCGCATTGCCGCCGTACTTTTGACAACAATTGTTTGCTCAGGATGGTCAAGCATTGCACCAAAAATTGAACTCTGTGGAATGTAGGTTTTCATTTTAGGCATTGCCTGGACAAAACCGGGACTAGTATAAACCTTATGGAAAAATCCCGGACCATCAAAACTAAGCGCTTTAACCACTCTTTCTTGTGTTTCGGGCTTAGCAGCACTTAGGGCATATTGGGCAAAATTCCCGCCTTTTGAATGACCCAAGAGATAAATTCGCTTTTCAGGAAACTTGGTCGCGATTTCTTCCAAATATTTTGCCGCTACGCTTTGACCGTAAATTTCCGGCAAATAGTTCATGCGCATATCTTCTTTCCAACCAATCATGGTACCATCAGTACCACGAAAGGCGATAGCAATGGTATCTTTTGCAATTGAAAATGTTGCAGCACTGAATTGTAGTGGATACGGGTCGTCTTCTAGCCTGTCAGTCCAGTCAAGAATTTTTATATTGCCGATTCTAGGACTCTCGGCAAGTAAGATGATTTCTGCAGCAGTTTCAGAATGCATCTGGTGCTGAAAAGATGCCAAATTACGCAATTTTTCTGCTAATTCAGCTAATGTGTGTCCAACGCTAGAATCGTCTGCGGGAAGATAAACTAATGAAGATAATAAAGCGGCATCGATACTGTTAAAAGGCTTTTCTGCGAAAGTAAGATCACCGCGCCAACGTAAATAATCAAGTGGACCAGCCATAAAAATTACTCCTTTTTATTAAAATTACCACTTTTCAGCAGCCATTGTAGCTAATTTGATTTTTAAGAACAAAAAATAAGCAATAGTTAATTTCTATTGCTTATTGTAAAACAATCAGTTATTTACCGAGACTATCGTAACTGATTCGTTTAATGTCAGGATATTTCCGCAAGGCCATAATAATATCATTTTCATCAATATTATTATTAATAATACCATCGGCAAAGAAAATAATCTTTTCATCACTAACAAATAAAATTTTGACAGAGGCATTTTCAACGTGATTTGCGGCTAATTCATGTTGAATTGTTTCCAAAATATGGGGGCGATTAACTGCCTCAATTTGAACATTAAACCGGATATGCATGATGATTTTATCAATAATATTGTCATCATGAAATAGCATCTGAATAACAAATAACAGGGCTGTAGCCAGAACGCCTAAGAAGTATAATCCAGAACCAATAGCCATACCAATTGCGGCTGTTGCCCAGATGCCTGCAGCTGTAGTCAATCCAGAAACCTGATCTTTTTTGATCAAGATTGTTCCGGCACCAATAAATGAAATACCAGATACAATTTGCGCGGCTATACGTGAGGCATCAAATTCTATGCCGGAAGTTTTTATCACATCATAGAATCCGTACTTGGAAACGATCATAAATAGTGCAGAAGAAAATGCTACAACAATGTGGGTTCTAACACCCGCACTCTTTCTCTGTATTGCTCGTTCATAGCCGATTAAGGCCCCGCATAAAGAGGCCACCAATAACCTTAATAACCAGGGTAATTGGGCATTAATCGGTGTTATATTTGCCATTATATCAATATCACTCCATTTCTAAATAAACCACGTTATATTATACTCTAAAATAAATGGTATTAGAATATAGTTTTTTAATGTTTACGCAAAAATGGGCGGATAAGACCAGTAAAATCATTGACTTTATCGGGTTTCAGCAGGTTATCAAAGTGAAGTTGCTTTTTAAGTAGTCTATAAAAAATAATTATTAAGGTAGTAGATAATAATTACTTAACTAATATTTATTTGGCTTTGAATACTTAACGACTTCGTTAGTTAATAAATCATTGAAAAGATAAAACAATAAGTGATTGCTAATTGAATATTTATTGAGGTCACGGGCATTAGGCAAGATATAGGTTTCGGTTGTAGCAAAGGGCAGGCTCTTAGCAGCAGTGACGGCAAACACATTTGCCTTACTTTTAACTGCACCGCCAGCAATGCTATTGGTCAAAGCGCTTTTACCGGAAACCGTATAAATGATGACTAAGTCACGTGGTTGAAAGACATAACTAAGATCGTCAGAATAGTAAATTTTTTCAACGACTTCACTATAAATATTCAAAGTCTGCAAATTATACTTCAATTGATCTGCGCAGGGGGACGATTTTCCGGTGGCCACAATCTTAATAGAAACAGATTGGAGGATTTGTTCAGCCAGTTTTTTAAGATTTAAATTAGTCGCAATTAACTGATCCAGCATTTGCTTATATGATTCAATCATCAGATTAATTGACGAGTTGTTTGAATTGCGGTCGATTTTTTGCGCAAAATACGCATTGACGGCATATTTAAATTCGGTGTAACCCTGAAAGCCTAATGTTTTACAAAAGCGCGTAACGGTATTGCGGGATACGCCGATACTTTGCGCTAAGCTAGTTATATTTTTTTCAACGACTAATTCTGGAAATTCTAGTAGAGAATCAGCGACAATTTTTTCTTGCCTGGTTAATTGCGGAAGTGCAGATTTAATTAATAAAAAAATATCCATAACGGTTGCCTTTCTAAAGTTTGTTTCACTTTTTGTGCAGTCGCACATATAAAATATTATAGATGTGCTATTGCATAAGTAAAAGAAACATTTTAAAATTAGTAGTGAATATACAATATAAGTTGTTATTCACTACTTTAAAGTAAAAGGAGGTACTTAGGTGAACAATAGATTTCCAGCAGATTTTTTATGGGGAGGTGCTATTTCAGCTAATCAAAGTGAAGGTAATTGGCGTGCCGATAATAAAGGTCCGTCAGTTGCGGATATCATGCGGACAAATGAGCGTATTTCACCCTCACTAGCAGAGGTTACTGCGCGACTGCAAGATAAGCATGATGAACGCTATCCTAAAAGAAACGGGATCGACTTTTATCATACTTACGAGCAAGACTTGCAATTGCTTGCGCAAACGGGTTGCAAGGTCTTCAGAACATCAATTGCTTGGAGCAGAATATTTCCACGCGGCGATGAAAAAGAGCCTAATCAGGCTGGACTTGACTTTTATTATAAGCTATTTAGTAGTTGTAAAAAACTAGGACTAAAAATAATGGTCACTTTGTCTCATTATGAAATGCCAATTTACTTAGTTGAGCATTATGGTGGTTGGAAAAATCGCCAGTTGATTGATTTTTATGTCAATTATTGTCAGACAGTGGTCAAAGAATACGCGGATTTAGTTGATTTTTGGCTACCATTTAATGAAATCGATAGCGTATTTCGGCATCCGTTTATTAGTGCTGGTTTGGTCAAAGAAGATCAGAGTATGGCTAACTTGTGTCAAGCAATGCATTACCAATTTGTAGCTAGCGCAAAGATAACCAGTTATATTCACCAAATAACTAAGGCGCAAGTGGGTTGTATGATCACAGGAATCCAGATTTATCCGGCAACAAGTAAGCCAGAAGATAATTTCTTAATCGAGCAAGTGCGCCAACAAATGTATCTTGCTGGGCAAGTTCAAATACAGGGCAATTATCCCAAGCGAATTTTAAAGATGATGACAAAAAAGTTCGATTTGGATATTACTGCTGCGGACTTGCACTTGCTTAAGCAAGGTACGGGCGATTTTCTGGCTTTTAGCTACTACACTTCAATCATGAAGGGGGTTGAAAATAGTGGCGCAAAAGCTGAAGGCAATACGATTAGTGGTCAAAGAAATCCATATTTAGCATCGTCGAAATGGGGTTGGCAAATTGACCCTGTGGGCTTGAGAACATTATGTTTAGATTTAGCCGATCGGTTTGATGTTCCCCTTTTTATTGTTGAAAATGGTTTGGGAGCAGAAGATCAAGTAACACAGGATCACCAAATCCACGACGAATATCGCATGCAGTATTTGCAAAAGCACATAGAACAATTGAGTCTGTCTTTGAACGAAGATGGCGTTGATATTATGGGCTATCTTATTTGGGGAATGATTGATATTGTCAGTTCTTCAACTGCGCAAATGAGTAAACGCTATGGTCTAATTTATGTTGATTATGATGATGAAAATCATGGCAGTGGTCGCAGGTTAAAAAAGGATAGCTTTTACTGGTATCAAAATTTGATGAAGGAAAATTAATGTTAATGATTGGGGGTTAAGCGAATGGATGATAGATTATTTGCCCAAAAAATTCTTGAATTAGTGGGCGGTCAGGATAATGTTGAAAAATCCTGGCATTGTGCAACGCGTTTACGGATTATTCCTAATGATGCAGCAAAAATTAACTTGGAGGAGTTAAAGAAACTTAAAGGTGTATTAGGTGTTGTTCAGAGTGGTGAACAATGTCAAATTGTTATTGGTAACCAAGTTGGCAGTATTTACCAAGAGTTTCAAAAATTGCTAACACAGAAAAACGACAATGCAAGTCAGCCAGCTAGCGAAACTAAACCCGAAAAAAAGAAGACTAACATTTTTAGTCGAATGTTATCAGCTTTAGTTGGTTGTATTACGCCGTTAATCCCAGTTTTGATTGCAGGCGGAATGGGCAAATGTATTGTCATGCTATTGCCAATGCTCAAAATCTTAGATAAAACTTCTAGTACTTATCAAATTTTATACTTTATCTTCGATTCATCGTTTTACTTCTTACCTGTTTTTGTAGCTATTGCAGCAGCTAAGCAGTTTAAAACAAATATTTACTTATCAGCCTTAGTTGGCGCGACTTTGATTAATCCGACTTTTATTGCGATGATTCAAAGCGGTAAACCGCAGAACTTGTTTGGTATTCCGGTTGTCCCAGCCAGTTATGCCAACTCTATTATTCCTGCTATTGTGGCAATTTGGGCACTTAGTTATATAGAACATTTCTTTGACCGTTATCTTTGGCGGCCAATTAAAAGCTTTATGGCCCCTTTATTAAGTATTATGATCGTAGTACCGCTAACATTGTTGGCCATTGGACCAGCAATGACATGGGTCTCGAAGGGGATATCGTTAGTCATGTTTTTCCTAAGCGGAAAACTTGGGCCATTTGCTATTGCTATATTTGCACTAATCTACCCATGGATTGTAACTACAGGGATGCATTCGGCCTTAGCAATTGCAGGGCTAGAAGCAATTACCAAGCGCGGATTTGACCCGTTTACACGAGTGCTGACACTATTGCACAACATCACTCAAGGTGCTGCAACATTGGCAGTTGCTGTTAGAACCAAAGATGAGGAATTACGTGCAACAGCCATCTCAGCAGCGTTAACAGTCTTTTGTGCCGGTATTAGTGAGCCATGCTTATACGGTGTAACACTAAAATATCGTAAGCCAATGTATTCTTGTATGATTGGCGGCTTTGCTGGTGGTATTTATGCGGGAATCATGGGCGTTAATGCCTATGTCTTTATGACACCAGGATTAATTACCCTACCAATGTGGATTAACCCCAATAATACCGGTAACTTACAAAACTTACTAAATGCAGTCATTTCAGCAGCAATTGCTGCAATCGTGACTTTTGTTGTTCAGCTCTTCATGGGAATCGACGAGCCAAAACAAGAAGCAGTAAGTGAGTAAAATTATTTGTAAATTAGATTGAAATAGCGATTTTAAGCCTTCAGCTGGCAACAAAATCGCTTTTTTGCTGCAAAAAATAAATTTACTGGTAAAAAGTACTTGCGTAAAGCTAACTGATATGGTTTAATAAATATCGTTGTCGAGTTTGACAATGCTGACTTAGCTCAGTTGGCAGAGCACGTCACTAGTAATGATGAGGTCGGAGGTTCGAATCCTCTAGTCAGCATTTAGAAGAATTATTCAAATTCATTAACCTTGATTTATCAACGTTTTACGCAGGTAAGTTAAGGTTAATTTTAGTTTATAAAAGATAATAAAGAACACAAACGGAACACGCAAAATAGCGTGTTCCGTGAAAAAACTTTTAGATAGAAATAAAAGCTAATATATCAACCTTATTAGCCACTTTTACGTGTGCAGAAGTGTGCACAAAACTAATATTGTATTATTGTTTTAAAATTAGAATTTCTAATAGTATACTGAATTATAAGAGAATTGCTTGAAAATAGAAGGAAGTAAAATTGAAATGAATCAAATGAGTAATAATAGAATAAAAAAAGTAGTAATAAGTACAATTAGTATAGCTTTTACGATTTTATTATTTGGTTTATTTGCTACGCATACTAATAGCAAAAATAATATTACTAATCAGGTACAAGCTTCAAGTCTCACAATTCCAAAAAAGATGCGTGGGACTTGGAAATCAAAACCAATCTACTCGTCCGATGCAAAACATATTAAGAAGAATATGGCTGTTCCGGCTATGAAAATGAAGGTGACTGCTAAAAAAGTTAGATGGCATTTTATTGGCTATGTTCCAGCACCCTATAATAGAAAAAAACATACAATTAAATTGGTTTCTAAACAAAATGGCCAACCAGTATTAAAAGGCCATGGTCCATTTCGTGATGATAATTACTTACAAATGAGTGGGAAAAAATTGATTCTTGCATATCATGGTGGCTTTAATCAATTTACTAAAGTAGCAAAATAAAAAAACTAGCTATTTAGTTAATTAAGAACAAATAGTTAGTTCGAATCGGATAGATCAATTTATACGAAAGAAGTTTTTATCATGAGAAACAAGAAGTTATTAACAAACACAATTATTGCCGGGACCTTATTATCTATTGGAACGAGTGCATTCCTATTTACTGATAATAATGTAGAAGCCAAAGCATTAACTGTAGCAACAGAAAAAGATTATAATAAATTACAAAAATTAGCTAAACAACCAGGAACACACTACACGAAGCATAAAAAGCTATATACAAGCTTTATTCCTGGCAACAATGTAGAAGCTATTTATTATTTCAAGTCACATAAATTAACAGGTGCAAGAACAGATCCCGGAAAAGATGACTATCAACCTTGCATTGGTACTAAAAATATAGGTGGTACTGGTTATTTCATTATGAATAATAAGGAATCAACCGGTAAAGAAAAATTTTTAATTCCTGCTGAGTATTGTCAAGTACCACATGCTTATAAGTTTAAGAAAAAACATAAAGTTGTTCATGATTATTGCGGCTCTTTAGCAAATGCTTGGAATGGCTACAATCCATATCGGGATGGCTATGGCGAAACCTTAACTAAAGAAAACATTATTTATAGTAATCATAAGAATGGTACCTTTACTGTAACTTTAGATGAAGATGGTCAAAATACTGGTAAGAACCAAGGGTTCTGGATCGGTAAAACACCAATTACATTCAGAGTTGATGGTACTAACACCTATGAAGATTACTACCCATTGTACAACTATGATCCATCTGGTGAATTAGTAGTCAGCTACATTAAGACCGAAGATCTGGATCAATTCGAGCCAGCTACGGTTACTTACAATTGGTTAGGTACGATCACCAAGAATCACAAGTTTAAACCAGAAGATAAAAAGTTAGACCTTTAATTATCAGTAACGGAAGATAATTCATAATTCAATAAGTCGTATTATTTAGTATTATGAAAGGAATCATACATGTCTAGATTTAGTAATGTTATTTCTAAGACAAAGATTGTTAAAGATGAAGCGTATCGTTCGAAATAAATTGTTTTTCTAGCATATTCGAAAGACGCAGTTCGGGCATAATTCCAAGTTTTTCTAACAATTTAATATAATGGTTATCTAGTTCTTTTAGCCATTGAATAATTAAGTCTATTGCAACTGTGCAAACAGTTAAAGCCTCATTATTGTTAGTGACTATTAATTTAATTTTGAAATAATTCCAAATAAAGTTTGAATTGAAAGATGATGAAGTATCATTTTTACTTTTTAAAATCATTGCTTGGAATAAAAGTAGTAGTGAATTCAGTTCTGAAGATATTGTCATTAGCATTTCATAAGCTCCATGAGGCACTTTTGTTGATTTTTCGTCAATAACATACATATTCTCCAACGAAAACAGTAAAAAAGTTTTTGGTTGTTCTGAAAAAGAAATATCGATACTTTTGTCTCCCTTATTTCGTTTTTCATTAAGAATGGAGTATTCCTGAACATCTTCATATGTAATTGTTAGTTGTTGAATTAATTCATTTAGATTCCAGTAATTTTTGGCTTCTTTATCGCCAGCTAAGTAAGCAGCTATATTATATCTATTTAGTAACAAAGGGATTTCTGTGGATCTAATAGCAACCCGTGAAAATAGTAATGCTAGTCTATAAACGACTTCCATAGTGTAATCTAGTATTTGCTGATGAGTGATAAAAAATGTTTCTAAATAAGTGATGCCCAGAATCCTTGAAAGGGCTAATCGAATTCTATAATCCGCCGGACGAGTCGGCGGATTTTTTTTGTACCATTTTTTGATTGCTGAATTAGCACTGAGCTTTGGTTTTGAAGGAGCTAAATAATCTTTTGGGATTGAAATTAAAGTTAAGTTTTTATCGCCAGTAATTTTTTGAATTTCTTTATTAATTTGCTCGGCTAGGTCATTTTGTGAAAGGCTATTACTTTTTATGTAGTTACTAATGAACCTAGGCAGTTCATTTGGACAATCGATGATGCATTGTTTGGATTTAGTCATGATCATTCTCCTCTTTATAATTTTTAGTACTTTAAAAAAATTAAAGTGTGCGATCGTAGGTTCTTATCTAATTTTACAATGAAATTATGAAGTTTGGTGAATAGAACTTCATAAAATTTTTTAAGGGCCCATGCCCAGAAAGGATCTCTATCATGAGAACTAAATTAAGAAAAGGCGGCTATTCCGCTGATATAGCAGCCGCTTATATCAATCAAAGTCAACCAGTCCACAATCTTAGTGTAGAACTTGAACCGCAACATAAATGGCAAAATAACGAACCGACCGAAGAAATTACCGGTTATCGCGCATGGTTCAGTCAAAAGGGACTAGAACCTTTTGCAGTCAAATTCGAAAGTAAAGTAAAACTGCCATCCTACTTATCAAAAGTAAGTTTTGACAACCTTGAGGCATGTGAAGTCAGGAATAACGTGTACTTCCGGGCTCAAGCAATTAAGGAGATAAAATAATATGGACATGAAACAATATCTAACCAGGTGCATCGACATGGCGCTAGATGCTGGTAGCAACGAAACCAGCTATAATAATAGCTTTGAAATTGAAGTCAAGCCTAACGGCTTCATATTTGTGCCGAGGTTTCCTGCCGGTTTTATTCTTAATGAAAGCCTCTACCAACGTATTTATGAGATTGCAGCCGCGGCTGTCTACCCGGAGTACACAGTGTTGAAACAGTCTAGCATCTATTTCGTGCCATTAGGTAATCATATCTTCTCCGTTGAGCGTGGCCTATTTTATCCCTGGTTTAAAGGCACACCAACTAGGCTTAACATTGATGATCTTGATAATTTTTTCAATTCTCGTAAAGATTATCGGGAAAAAATGTTGATTCCTTTAATGAAGGATTATTATGTCGATTATGAAAAAGTTACTAGTATTGCCATAGCTGGCTCAACAGGTAGCGGGAAATCAATGTTGCTGACCTATTTTCTTTCTGCATTAAGGCAGATTTCTCAGATAGTTATAATCGATCCGAAGTTCGATATGCCAGCACGTTGGGCTCGTGACCACACTGAGAAAGCAATTACGCCAAGCTCCAATTCATCAAAGTCGGACTTCGTTTCGGCAGTTAATGACGCTTTAGAATCGGCTCTGACTACTATCTACCAACGTCAACAGGCGCTTTTCCAGAATGTAAATGAACGGTTTCGACCACTGAGTATCGTCATCGATGAGTTGGCGGCTCTGACCATAGGCGTTAACAGAAATGTTAAGGACGCGTTCTTATCATTATTAAGTCAAATTTCACTACTCGGGCGGGCAACTAGTGTCCACCTGATACTTGTATCACAGCGCTTTGACCATACCGTAGTACCGACAGCTATTAGAGATCAAATGAACGTATTGATTGAACTAGGTCATATTACGACCAAGAATGTGCAATTCTTGTTCCCAGATCTTGACCCTAGTGGCATCGTGATTCCCCAGGGTCCTGGTGTTGGCATCATCCAGATTATTGATGATCAACATTTTGACAATGTTTTGCCGTTTTTAGCACCAACGTATTAAGAAAAGAGTTAATTAATTATGGAACAAATAAGACGAGCGTACAAAACAACAAAATATGCTGTATTAGAAATTATTGCATTATTAGTAATACTGGTTGGAACACTAATACTCTTACCAGGATTTGCTCAGGCATTTAGCAATTTACCAATACTTGACTTGTGTGTACCTTATATCATCAAATTTAAAGAATTTTTAGTTGAGGTGTCATGGTGGATTGCAATGGTCATATTGATTCAAGTAGTAATTATTATGATTAGTCAAAGATATAAATCATTTAATGAGTACTACCAATCAATTAAAGAAACCTACCAATTACGGCGTTCTAGCTTGCAAACAATCAAATCTATAAGCACCCAAGATGGTCAGCAGATTAAGCAACAAGACCCAACTATTTGGGCTTATAACAAGGCAATTAAGCAGTTCTATGTTGATATTAGTTCTACAACGGTAACTGCCTGGCTCAAAGTACCAGGTACTTTGCAAGGTCAAGAAATATTAAAACAAAATTTACCTATCATAGAAGAGAAAATCAGGACTGATAACCCAGCTTTTACATTTTCACAAGTGGAGCGCAATGGTAATTACTATATCATCGAAGGTACGATGATTGAATAGCGGCTTTGCCGCTTTCGCCACTAGGCGAAGGAGCGGCAAGAAGCCGCCTAAAAACAAATTTAATACAAATGTGCAACAGGCATAAATCCCTTATCAGTCGTGACATTTAACGGGCTCGTTATTAAAATGTCACGAAGTGTGCAACTGTGCAGACGATAGAAAGGAGTGACGCCAATGAAGAAAGAAATAAGAGCCAGACAGTTCATGTACGCCCAAGACCTAAACCATTTGAAAGTTAAGTCCCAAGAACTCCCTAATATACTAGATAATTCTGGCGCAATCGAATGGGCATACATCAATCATAATCACGATCAAGCTGAAAATGGTGAGCCAATTCGTGAACACTATCACGTAGTGCTTAAGTATGAACATCCGCAGACAATCACCAGTATTGCCAAGCTGTTCCAGGATGAACCCCAATATGTGCAAATATGGCATGGCCGGATCAACAACGCCTATTCCTATCTCATTCATGAGACGCAAGACGCCGAAAATGCCGATGGCAAGTACCATTACGCCACTACCTCGGTCAAAGCATCGTTTGACTATCCGAAGCGCTTAGAGCAAATTCGCACCAAAATCAAGCTTAGCCCAAAGTACGAAAATGAACAGATAAGGCGCTACGCCGAGCAAGCTATCAGCCGAGAGCAACTGACTGAAGAGTTAGGTGTCTACGGTATAGCAAGACATCAGCAGCTGATCGACAAGATAGACGCTGAATTATTAGTTCAGAAGCATCAGGAATGGCTCAAAAAATTCAGCGGTCATAAGATGACCACCTTGTGGCTCTATGGCAAAGCAGGCGTTGGTAAAACCCGCTTAGCTGAACATATCTTTCAAGGAAAAGATTACATTACTCTAGGTAGTTCACGTGATCATTTCCAAGAATATCACGGTCAAAGATTCGTTATTCTGAACGACCTGCGGCCCAATGACTTCGAATACAGCGACTTGCTGCGGTTGCTTGACCCTTATCAGCACGATAAGGCCGCACCTAGTCGCTATCACGACAAGCGGCTCAACTTAGAAAAATTAATAATCACGACTCCATATGATCCAATCAGTTTCTATCGCAATATCAATTCGATCAATGATATGGCGGTGGATTCGATTAATCAGTTGTTAAGACGCATTAAGCCAATCAAGGTCACAGATCAAATGGTCAAGACAATTAAGCGCAAGGTCACTCGCCGAAAAAATAAAAAAGCTAGTTAAATCTCCCCAGATCGAAACTAGCCTTCTAAAAAATTTTTCAAATTAAGTATAAAACTAAATTTAGCAAAAAGAAACTTTATTAATATTGAAAGGAAATAAATATGAATAATTCAAAATTAAAAAATAAGTTCTCTTATTATGATACGTGGATTATGCCACCTACATTTCAGCAATTATGCGATTTTGGCTTGATTGGCCGCAGAATCGGCGAAGTCAACATTATTGACTATCATGACAATCCAGGCGATAGCTTTATTGATGATGGAATCATCTGCCAAGTAGAAAATTGTATTAATGACCGAAATAAGCCACTCGAAATTCTTTTATTCTGCGATACAGTTGCCGATTATTCGAAATTCATTAATCAACCGGTTATAGCTGATGTAGGCAACTTTTATTGCCCAGGCTGGCAAGAAATACCTACCTATCAGGTCAAAGGCTTACGAATCGCAGGTGACAAGAAATGACGTCAATTTTATTGAACGGCAAGCAGCTCTGTGAGCAGCTTAATATTAGTACCACCTTACTTTACAAGTTTCGCAAAGCTGGCATGCCTTATCATCAACTGCCACACGGCAGGGCCTATTATAATCTTAATGAAATCAAAGAATGGTTAACATCTGCTGGATATCACCAAGAAAAAACTTGGTCAAAATAATCTAAAATGAGATAGAATAGAAACAAGTGACTAATAACTAAGCTTTTATTTCTATCTTTTTTTATTTAAGAAAGGTAGAAAAATAATGATAAAGAAGGTAACAAAAGGAAAATATAAAGATAAGTATCAAGTTAGAATCCAACCAACAGATAATATAACTGGCAAGCGGATCAGCTGGACAGTACAATATGCCAACACAGAAAAAGATGCCAAAAAGATTGAGAGAAAAATGTGGGCTGAATATGAATCAGGCCTTAATCCAAGCGATGGCAAGGTTGTTTTTGCCAATGATTTTCAGCGTTATGTGAACCAACGGGCAAAATCATTAAGTCCTGTCACTCTAAAAGCCTGGCAAGAAACAGCTAACTCAGTGAAAGATTATTTTGGCAAAGCAACTATTTCCAAAATAACCACGCCACTAATTAGTCAATATGCCCACGATTACGTCGAAAAACACCATGCAACGGTTAGCAACTCATCCAATATTGCTAAAAGATTGGTCCACTTGCGTAATTACTTCAAATTTCTCGAAGGCAAAGTAGTTAAAGAAAATCCAGTCCCAGAAAGAGCCTTAAAATTATTTTTTAAACAAAGTGATTTCACGGTCTCACAGGATTGGCGAATTTTCACTAAATCAGAACTCAAGGCAATGCGGCAATCACTTATCACTGATTTGAAAAATAATCCCGTGGAACTAAATGGCAGTAAATTAGCAATATTGATCGAAAGTTACACTGGCATGCGAGTTGGCGAACTGCAGGCTCTGAAATTTTCAGACATTATGCAGATAGACAATTATTACACCTTCAGGATTAGTGACAGCTGGTCAGATTTGAGCAAGTCTTTTAATGGTTCGCTAAAAGCCCGGCCTAAAGGAGAGTCCCGGACTCTCTTGCCTATTCCGAAAGATGTAATCGATTTAGTAAAAGATTATCAGATTAAGCAAAATAGGTTTTTGACCGACCATAATTTAACCAACTTACTAGATTTAATATTTTTGAATCTGCATGATTATAAAAAGGCTAATAATAAAGAGCCAATTACGCAAAGAAGTATTAATCAAATGCTGCAAAAAGTTTGTCAACAGTTAGATGTAAAATCTAATAAAAAACGTATGAGCCTGTATTCATTTAGGCATACAATTTGTACGCAACTAGCCAATACTCCAAAAATGTCTTATCCTTGGGCGGCTGATAAAATGGGACATTCGCTAAATATGTTTATGAATACGTATGTTGGCCTATCAGACGATATTAACAAGGCGATGGCTAATTTGTGGGTTAGCTGACCTGGGAACATTTTAAGAACATTTTTTCATTATCTTACTGTTGAAAATGTTGATATATAAGGATTTGTTGACTAGAACCTCTATTCTTCTAGTCAGCATAAATTAAACAATCTTTTGATTTTTAAGCCTGTTATTCAAGTTTTAAATAGCTTTGAATAACAGGCTTTTTTGATACTTTTGTATGATTTATACTCAGTTATAGGTAGTCATGAGAATTTAGACTTGCCACAATTTTTGCCACGCGGTTTTATTATTAAAGCTTTAAAAGGACTGTACAAAAAGTAGCGGGATAATGATCAAAATATATCAGTTAACTATAATAAGCAAAAATCGAAGTAAAACTAAAAAGACTAAGTCCGATTGAATATCGGGCATTAGTCCTTGATTAAAATTTATTAAACTGTCCTAATTTTGGGGTTCACATCAAATTGTTGTTTCTATCTCTTTTTTCGAATCCTTATGGAATGATGAAGTAGATTATTTGTTAGTTGCTACTGATTAGTAGTAGATGTTATAATGGCTTGGAAATATACTTGGAGGTTTGTAATGGAAGTTGCTGAGGCATTAGCAAGAGTAAAATTCCTTGTGAAGCATAATCATTTTCAAATGGTTCGAAGAAGAGACAAAATGGCAATGCCAGTTTCAGTGACTTTGGCGAAAGAAATAGTTAAGCAATTGTCGATTAGTGATTTTGTTAAACATGAACGGAATAGAAGTAATCCGTTACAATTTGTCTGGGTATTTAAAACAAGCGATGGACAAGCTTATTACATTAAGTTCGTGTTTACTGAAGATAATCAAAAAGTAGTATTTATTAGTTTCCATCTTGATTATTAAGGGAGTGGATTATATGGCTTACCAAAAGGATTTCATGACTACTTATACCATTAATGGACATAGTTATACAGTAAAGGCACCGGCTCTTTTTGACAGTAAAACCAATGAATTGATTCCGGATAAGGTACTAGATGATCAAGCCGCTGAAATTGCCCGTCAAAAATATCGTGACGAGATGGGCTTATTGACACCAAAAGAAATAAAACAATATCGATCTAAAGTTGGATTAACACAACGCAATTTAGCAGAATTAACCGGATTAAGTCCAAATACGATTGCTCTTTACGAAGCAGGTGCATTTCCAACAAAGGCCAATAATAGGTTGTTAAAGTCTCTCATAAAAAGTGATAATGTACTTGAACAATATATTTCTGATGAGAAGAATAAATATTCTAGTGAATTGATTGCAAAGGTTAATTCTTATTTGAACCATAGTGATCGTGTTGTAGAATCCCAAACTGAGCAGCCTAGATTCACTGCTGTGCAGTTAGCTAATTGGTTTCGAGTTGAGAATTATTTTGAGCGAGAAAATGATTTAAATATTGATCCATTAACGCAAATGAAAGTCATTAAACTTCTCTATTTTGCGTATGGTAGATTTTTAGCTGAAACTAGAAGTAAACTGTTTTCTTCTCCTATTATTCATTTTCAATACGGTCCATTAATAACTGAAGTACATAATAAGTTTAATGGCCAGCGTGTTTTAGATATTGATAAACCAGACAAAGAGGCCATGGATGACTATAATCTGGTTTCTAAAAATGGTGAGATTGTCGATTTACTAGATAAGGTTAATAAGGATTACATTAATTATAATGCTGCTCGATTAAGTAAGCAGACTCATCGGACTGGATCACCATGGGATTTAACTCCGGAGCGAGAGGTAATTAAAGATCAGTTGATTTTTGACTCGTTTAAACGAGGAGTAGAAGAATAATTTTAAAATGCATATAGTGAAAAATATATCATTGAATTTGTGCAATAAAAGCAAATAAATTATCAAAGAGTGGGAAATTAAAATCTAAGCAGGTTTTTCATTGTCTAAAGTTAAAATGTCAAATATCATTAACTTATACTAAGTGGTGTAAAAAGGAATACCGGTATTATTTTAAGACTTCTAATAACCCAAACCTACACTTAAATGGTTGTTCAATGATTACTTCTAAAGGATTTAAAATTTAGAGTGGAGTGATATATAATAAAGGCAAGCATTGATAAATCAATAAAAAGCTGAGAACTATTGTTCTTCTAGTCAGCATAAATATGCTTTGAGTAGTCTATTATCGAGTACTATGAATACCTTGATAATAGGCTTTTTGCTTTCTATTTATAGTTGATGGTTATGCAAAGAAAAACTTGGGCTAACTTTACCCTTCCTGAGATATTTTTGCGGTTATTAGAGAAGTGTTTCATCACTGTCAGATTGACTGATGTGCACTTGTCGGCACACAATAGCAACTAAGCTAGATAACATTCCAGGAATGTCTTTCCGTGTTAGTCATACAGTTAAAAGAATAGTTGCAAATCTAATTGGAAATATAACTACAATCTCTATACGAACAGCGTATGCCGAAAAAAGGATAGCTAGTGAAAAGTAGCGAAATTATTAAACTTTGATTTTCCAATTTCAAGACCTGTGCCAAGGCAATATTCAAGGACATTATTAGCAGACATTGTTGGAAAACTTAAACTCGCAGATTATAATAAGTATTTAAATTGGGAACAATTAAGAGTAATTAGAAATATGTTAGAACAATTATTTTCAAGCAATAAGTTGGCATAATAGTAACATGGTAATAAGCAATTTTTTATTAATTATATTTGCAATAGTGTCATCTTTATCCAGAGGAATAATCTCAGTAATTGATCGCTATCAGATGGGATACCGCCATCAAAGCTCAATTAATGTGAATTTTTTGAATAATCTTTGTAGTACTGCATTAGTAACCATATTTTTAATAGGCTTATTAAATAAGTTTCCCACGCCTAAAATAACGGGAAACTACGTTAGCAAAATTATTATTTATGGTTTGCTTGCACAGCTAGTTGCGTATGGGTACAGTTATGTTTTTAAAAAAGTAACGATAATGCAATCAATTGTCTTAAGCAAACTGACAGACTTGTTCATTCCCTTAGCCATCTGTTTAACCATGGGTTACTTTAACAAATCATCATATTTGATCTCAATTATATCTACGATCATTGTAGTTTGTTACATTATTTTTAAGCAAAGACACAGTCAGATGAATGTGACCACTCTGTTAAAAACATTTATGGTTATTGGTCCCCTGTTGATTGTACAAGCAGCACTATCACCACTATTAACTAAAGGTGTTATAAGGCTGGTTGATCTGGTATATTTCACGATTGCGACGATTTATATTCGTTGTATCATTACAATTATTACTTTTTGGGTTAAGCATCATGGTTTGCGAATTAAGGGTGTAAGAATTAACAAACAGATCTTTTGGATTTATGGTGCCCGTGCAGTTTTGACAATACTAGCACAAGCGACGTATACGTTAGCAACTTCATCACCTAATTCGGGAATTGCGTGGATTTTTCTCAACATGACCAATTTATATAGTGTTATTTTTGGTAGCTTTGCATTAAAGGAAAAAATTCATGTTTCTGATGTGCTGCTGATTATTTGTATATTTGTATTAGCGCTAATATCCAAATAATTAAGTTTAGTGACTGCAAAGGAAGCCATACAGTTTCATTATTCAAGCTTCAAAAGGGCTGTACAAAAAGTAGCGGGATAATGATCAAAATGTATCAGTTACTATAATAAGCAAAGAATCAAAGTAAATTAAAAAGACTAACTCCGATTGAATATCGGGCATTAGTCCTTGGTTAAAATTTATTAAACTGTCCTAATCTTGGGGTTCACATCAATATCAAATACGACTTTTTTGATTTTCTCATGTTTATCTACAATGATTTATCTAGAATTTTTTTCATGTCTTTGCTAAACTCTGGCATACCCAACGAACTAATGTGATCAATTGCCATTCGAGCTTTATTTACATACTCATCCTTTTTTTCATAGTGATAATTCACTATATTTTTAAGTATAAAAATGCAGTTTTTATAAAAAAACAGATTCGGTTTAGTAATAATTTGATCCGCTGCTTGAATAAAGAATTCTGTTTCTTTATATCTACTTTCCCTGATACACATAATTAACATGTTTATCGCTATTCCTAATATTGTTTCTTGAACATTCGAACTTCCCGAATAGCGAAATTGCGTGATTACTCGCCGACTTATTAACAAATTGCTGTCAAGATCATAGAACGCCATCAAGTTACAATACAAATCTAATTTATTTTCGTCAAAATTAGAAATATTAAAAATTTTTTCTTTCAACTTATTTCGTTCTTTTTCATCAAAATCTTCTACGTGATTTCCAACTAAAGCGATAAGTGCATCTATAAATAGCAGCTGATCTTCTTTATCAGCTACTTCGCTATTTGCAATAACATTTTTAATATCCTTAAGCTGATCCTTATCATTATGATAAAACGCTTCATTCATTGCCTCGCCAATATCTCTGTTTTCATCATATCTTACTTTATCTTCTTGACTAAGCTTGCTAAAAAATTCCCACAGCTTAATGTTATTAGCATGCAATAATGCAATTAGATCCTCGGCTGTAATTCTGTGCTGATCTTTTTCAACTTTTGAATAATATGATGTGCTAATCGTATTACCAGCCCATTCTTTTTGAGTTTTCAATCTCTCAATTCGATATTGCTTTAGCAATTGTCCTATTGTCATTCGTGATCCTCCTTAATTTCATTCAAATTTGGCGTTTAACATTCAAATACGACATTTTTGCTATTCCTTATTATACCCACGTTATAACTTAAGATATAAAATATTTAATTTAGGAGTTATCAAATTATGGACATTTTTATAAAGAATAAGGATTATAGAAAATTTACAATCGCCAGTTTCTTATCTGGTGCAGGCAATATTTTGTTTTACTTAGCACTTATTACTTACGCAAGTAAATTAAGAAATTACGCCTTGGCTATTTCATTGATTTCAATTTCAGAATCAGTACCGCAAATTTTTCAAGTTTTTAGTGGATATTTAGCTGATCGTACAAAAAACAAATTCAAGCTAATGGTTTGGTTAGCCGCCATACGCTTTGGGCTCTATCTAATTGTCGGATTACTTTTCGCTAGTGGATTTGCTGGCTGGAACCTAGTTTTAGCTGTTATTGGCATTAACCTAGTATCGGATATTGCTGGCTCATACTCTGGCGGCCTTCAAATGCCTCTAGTTGTTAACATTGTTGGAGATGATGAAGTTGCCGAAGCTGAAGGATTTGTTAGTGGGATCAACGGTATTATCAATATGATTGCACAATTCATTGGTTCTGGTTTATTACTTTTCATGTCTTATTCCAGTCTGGCAATCTTCAATGCCTTAACATTTCTAGCGGCAGGTGCCCTTTTTGCCAGTGTCGGCCGTAATTATTACAAGACTCATCCTCAAAAAGGAACTACTTCAGTTAATGAAGAGGGGTTCTTTAAAACAATTGCTTTATCATTCAAACAAGTAAAAAAGGCAAAGGGATTGTTATCAGTCGTTCTAGTAATTGCGTTATTAAATGGAGTTTTAGGGACAATTGAACCTTTAATTTCAATCGTAATCGCCGGTAATAAGTCTTCTATGGTCATTGGAACATACAGTTTTACGATTGCCCTAATAGGAGGTGTAATGACTGCTAGTATGGCACTTGGTAGTATTGTAGGCACAAAATTATTCAAGAATATGTCATTATTCACTATCGCAATTATTTCAACAGCTTTAAGTATCGCAGTTATTGGTACAATGTTTATTAAAAATATTTTCATTTGTCTGCCAATCATGGCAAGCCTTGCAATATTTATTGGTACGGCTAGCCCTAAATTAACACAGTGGCTTGTTGAAGCAGTTGACCAAAACATTTTGTCATCAACTATGGGAATGCTTAACACAATTTTAGTAGTGACTGCGCCAGTTATGACAACTATTTTTACTACAATTACTGCTTCGTTCGGTATTACTATCGCATTAACACTATTATGTGTAACTTGTTTAATTATTTTAGCAACAATAGTTGGGGTAGTCTATTCTACCAATAAAAATGTAGCTATTAATGAAGCATAGCTATAAACAGATTTATTACATTTAACCTGTCCATAATTTATACCAAAGCAACTTATGTAATGTGCATTAAGCGAAGTTGCTACGAAACCCAGTGCTACTAGGCTAAAAACTGCAGCAAATAATTGTTTGTGAATTTAAAGTTGTATAGCAAAAGAGAAGACTGTTAAATCAGTCTTCCCTTTTTGTTACCTAGTAATTTCACAATTAGACCAATTGCTATATTTTTACTTTGTCTGAACTATGTGAATAGAGCGCAGGTTATAAATATTAATATTTAAAGTAATAATGACTGGAACCCTTATTTTTCTAGTCGGCATAATTGAGATTGCACACTTAAGCGTAAGAAAATTGCTTGAAAGAGGACATCATGAAAGCTATAGTAAACTGAATCAAGGTTAAATAAAGGAATAGTTAGTCATATGAAAGTTTTAAAAGACATTAAAAATAGGGTGTTATACATTTGCTTATTTGTGATATTATTCGTAATTATTCAAATACCCACAATTAGTGAAGACTTTTTTAGGGGAGAAAGTTCGAAAAATATAAATTTATTTTTACATGTTGCTATCTCATTTTTTAGTACAATAATAATATTTTTAATCATTGATACCGTTTATCGTCGCTTGAATCCCAAGCCAATGTTTTTGAAAAATAGTATGATTAGAAACTATAGCTTTGCAGCTATCTTTGCACTATTTTCACAAGCTTTACAATTTATTATTACACTGCTTGAAAAGGGAAATGATCAAGACTTAGAGCTATTTGCTGTTTCGAAATCAAGACTTGCACCGCTTTTAATAATTACGTTAGTTGTAATTTCGCCACTTTTAGAAGTAGTGTTATGGCAAGGAATTTTACAGGGCGGAATTTTAAAAGATCTTTCTCCCCTTTTTTCCATAATAATTACAAGTGTATTATTCGCATTTGCTCATGGTTATTCCTTTAACTATGGCACTTTAGAATTATTATGTTCAGGAATTGCATACTCTCTTTTATATTATGTTACTGATGATTTGGGGTCGGTAGTATTCTGCCACGGTCTGTCAAATTTCATTGTCTATTTAATAAACTTTGTTTTTGAACTTACTATCTAAAAATCTATTTGTGATCGGGGTATTTAAAGAACGTAGCAAGCAATATTACAATCTGTTTCATTAAGTTAAGCCAAAAAGCTAGCGGAATAATAAATAAGGGACCTAAAAATGATAATTGATAAAGTAAACTGGAATACATACTTGAATAAAGAAACTCTATTGGAAATTTTTTGTAATGATAAGTATCCTAATACTTTTTCTTTAGGTTATATGATTGCAAACATTGATAAATATTATATTTTTAAAACGATCGATGAAACTGGCTATCTTGATGGCTATGAATTATATCAAAAAGATTCAATCAATAAGATAAAAAAAGATACTAATTATTGTAAAATGTTTACTTTTTATATTAATTATTTGAAAGAAAAAGATTGTTTTGACAATTTGGATTTAAAAACTGCTTACGATAAGGTACCTAAGGATAGTATTAATGGTATTTTGCAGTATTGCTTTGATCATGGCATGGTAATAACAATAACGCAGGTGGATGGAGAATACTATGAAACTGGAAAAGTTATTTCTGTTACTAATCAAGAAATAGTATTAGATCAAAGAACATATACTGAAGACTTGGAAGAATCAGAGAATTTGGCAAAAGTAAGAAATAAAGCAATTAAAATTGACAATATTTTATCCTTAAAAATAATTACAAAAGAGACATATTTGTATCAGCGATATCTTGAGCAAAAAAATAAGAGGTTCATGCAGTGAAATTAAAAAGAAAAGATTGGGATTCATGTTTACACAAAAATGTTTTGTTAGAAATTTATTTGAAAAGCCGAAATTCTAGCTTTTTTTCTTTGGGTTACATGATTGCCAAAATAGGTAAGTTTTATATTTTTAAAACAATTACTGAATATGGTGATCTTGACGGCTATGTTTTATATAGAAAATACGGCATTGAAAAAATTAAAACAGCTGATAATTATACGAAGGTATTTAATAATTATATTAATTTATTACAAAATGATAATCATTTTGATAACTTAGATCTTGAAAATCTTTATAATAAAATTCCAATTGGCAGTATTAATAGTATTGTTAGATATTGTTATGATCATAACCTAGTGGTGACGATTGATGATTTTTATTGCGACTGTTTGTTGACTGGGACGATCAAATCATTTAATCGGCAAGAATTAGTCTTAGATCAAGAAGAATACTGCAAAGATTACGACGTGAATAATGATGAAAAAATAGTAACCGTCAAACTAA
This sequence comes from Lactobacillus panisapium, assembly GCF_019469265.1. NCBI lineage: Bacteria > Bacillati > Bacillota > Bacilli > Lactobacillales > Lactobacillaceae > Lactobacillus > Lactobacillus panisapium. Next base: position 38,822 of record NZ_CP048268.1, read on the forward strand.
ATAATATTTCTGGTTTTGATTTAGTAACGCAAAAGACTTATCTTTACCAGCAGTATCTCAGGCAAAAATAAATTAAGCATTGTGAAAGTTGGAAGGAAGCTTATCTATCCTGATTAAGAGATATCAAATTTTCATACGGTTATATTTTGGAAAAAACAACAAATCACATTCAAAAATTGCATTGATTTTAATATTTATGTTAATTGTGACCTCCTCCACTTTTAGAAGTAGTGTGATGGCAACATTATTACAATCTGTTTCATTAAGTTAAGCCAAAAGCTCAGTTAACTAGTTGTAACTGAGCTTTTGGCTTGTCTTTTAATTGTATTAAATCAGAAGATAAAGAATAAATGTTAAATATTGTTGACATTTTATAAAAATAGTCTAATATATGTGACATAAAGATGTTAGATATATATGACATCATAGAAAAGGATTGATCTATGAATCACGTGAAGGAATATCGTAAACGAAAAGGTTTATCGCAAAAGGCATTGGCTGATGAAATTGGCGTTGCCAGACAAACAATCAACCTAATTGAAAAAAATAAGTATAATCCGTCATTAAACTTATGCTTGAAATTGGCTAATGCTCTAGGGACAGACCTCAATTCATTGTTTTGGTCTGGAAATAACAATATGTCTGAGTAAAAATTGTGTGCTGAAAGCTTTCAGTTAGAAAATACTGAGTATTTCCAAGCAGCAAGTTCAGGTTTTACGATGGAGATTTTTGAGAAATAAATTGATCAAGGAGAAAGATGTTATGGAAAAGAAAAATAGCTTGTTTTTTCGTTATATGAAATATTGGTATGGCATTTATGGTCCATTAGATGAATATAAGAGATCTGAAGTAGAAAGGATTGGTAACAATGCATTCTTCATTGTCTCTTTACCAATGAACTTTGTGATGATACTAGCAATTGTTGTTAGTAATTTACAGATTGCCTATAAAACTACTCTTGCTTATATCATTATGTTGTTTGGCTGGTTTATTCTTGAGTTAACTGCTGATTCTTATATTTTACATCAATTAAAAAAGTTTAAATTGCAAATTTATGAAGTAGAAAATAGTCAAGTTAAAAATGTCAAAAAGAAAATCTGGACTACAAGTTGGATTAGCGGATTATTCTTTGGAGTGTTGATGACAGCAGTAAGTAATGTGATTACTCATCAAGATTTAACTAGCTTCTACACGTTATTTGAATTTTTACTCCTTACTGCTGTGATGGCGTTGGCTAATGGTTTCGAACGAACAAGGCACATTAAACTGGTAGAAGATGAGGATTAGATGCTAAGCTTTAAATGCATTAGATAAATGCAATTTAAAGAGTAAATAGTTAATACAAGTATTAACACTACCTGTCTAGGTAAAGACTAAAATTATTGCTCCTATAAATAATTATAGGTTTAGGCAAAAAACTGCTTAGGTAATGGTAATTAGTTTAAGCACTATAAAACTGTTTTACCTGAAAGTGTAATCGTAATATAAAAATAGAGCTAATTGGTAAAGCAAGGTAGAGATTATGAATAAGAGAAGATTTATTAAATTACATGTTGGAATATTAACAGCAACCTTATTATCACTTGGGGGAATTTCTTCAGTAGTAGTTGCTAAGAATAAACCGATTTATGAAAAGCACGTTTTTCGTACTCCGGCTTATGGTGTAGCCAATTTTCACACTAGTTATTCAGGCAAAACGCATAAGATTACCTTTAGCGGAACGGCGTCGGGATTTCGAGATTTAGTTATTAAGTATGATGGAAAGGTAGTCAAGGAATTTAAACTTAAGAAAGCTGATAGACATTTTAAAACAACAATACCGTTTAAAGGTTATAAGACTTTTAAAATTCACGATGGCAATGGTCATATGCTAAAAGATATCTCTGCTGCACAGTATGCAACTAAAAAGCCAAGAATTAATTCATATTACCAAACAAATGAACATTTAAAAATAGAATTGTCAGGCAAAAAGGGTGATATTGTAACGATTTGGAAAAATGGCAAGGCAGTTAAACGCAAGCGTATAACGGATAAATTTGGTACAATAATAACAGTACCAAATACTTTGTTTGAAGATAATTCTAAGATTACTGTTACCAGGCATACTATTGGAAAGAAAACTAGTAAAGGTGTAAAGATAAATAAATCAAAGGATAACAGCATCTCAATTGATAAATGATAGAAATGAATCACTAAAAATTGTTTTACAATAAGGCCATATGATTCTAATCGCATAAATTAACAATCTTTTGATTTTTAAGTCTGTTTCATTTGAATACTACATTATTCGTGAGATTTTGAATTTATCAGTCGAAAAAAGTATAAATAAGGGGAATAAGTTGAAAATTAATAAAAATGATTGGAATACGTATTTAAATAAAGATGTTTTATTAAAAGTTTATTCTGTGGATGGTGAATCTGATGAATTTTTGTTGGGATATATGGTCAATGATATAGATAGCTACTATATTTTTGAGTCGATTGATGAATATGGTGGGCTAGATGGCTACATTTTATATAAAAAAGACGCTATTCTTAAAATAGAGCGTGATAATGATTATACTGCTGTATTTGATTTTTACATTAGCTACTTAAAAGAGCGAAAAGCTTTTGATGTGTTGAACTTAAGTGCTGTCTATGAAAAAGTTCCAAAAAATAGCATTGATAGCATTCTGCAATATTGCTACAAAAGCAATCTTGTAATAACAATATCGCAGGCTGAAAGCGAAATTTGTCCAACTGGAAAAATTATTTCACTTAATGAAAAAGAAGTGTCTTTGGATCGAAAAAGGTATCGGAATGATTTTGGAATAGAGCAAGAAGCTGAAGATGCTCCTATTAGTATTTCTGATATTTTGACTGTAGATATTACTACAAAAGAAACATATCTTTATCAAAAGTATCTTGAAAAGTAATCATATTATTGCCACGCTATTTCGACGTCAGTGACTGGATATAGCAATAAAGTTCATACGAAGCTTATATTCGCACTATAGAAGTTGATTTAAAATAATTAAGCTTAATTTATCAATGTTTTACAGAGATAAGTTAAGCTTATTTTTTGCGTAACAATCAGTCGAGCTCACAAATAAGAAGATGTCTTTTACTTTAGGTTTTATTATTCAAAACAGTAAATAGCCCTTAGGCTATCAAATTTGCTTTCAGCGAATTGAAAATTTCTAAAAAATAGGATGCCATGTGTTTCATATTTAGTTTTGTTAGCAAGGTGATGATTTGTAAGATTTCTTGGTCATTTTGATTTTCTAAATAATCCATAAGAGAGTTTAAAAAATATCTGCCCATGATTAGTTGCATTTCATTTTCTGGCAATATGACGAGGTCAATCTTATTCAAAATACTTTGAGCGTATTTAAACTCGGAAGCTTTTAATAAACTAATAATTGCTTCAAACAAAGTAGTAATTGCAAAGTGTAAAGTGTTTTTCCCGGCTTTACTGATGAAATCGAAATTGGCAATAACCTGCGAACTAATTTGAAAGATAATTGACGGACTAAGAATGTTTGTAACATTTTGGAATAACGACAAATTTTCTTGCGACCAGATTGTAAGTTTAGAAAGTTGCTTATTCAGTTTATTTTGATCAGCCACTGGAAAAATATTAATTTTGCTGATGCGCTGATATAATGCGCAAGAAAGAGCCGCATAATCAAGACTAAATAATTTATTGTCTTGGTGAAACTTAGCGAGACTTTTTTGAGCGATGATTTTTAATTCCTGCTCATTTTGGGTATTCCATGCGGATTCTAATTCTTGTGCTTCATTGTCAGGCATATCCAGCTTGTTTAAAGCAATATATTCCGAAGTGGTGATATTAATTCGTTCAAATAATTTAATCGCTTTATGAAGGTCCATATTCCCTTGGCCGTTTTCCCAGCGAGATAACATTGGAACAGAACATATTCCTTTAGATGCATCAGTTAGCGTAATATGTTGTTCTTTTCTTAGTTTTTTAAAATTCATCATGAACATCTTTCTTTTATAAAATCTGGCTAAATTTATCATATATGAAAGAACTGCAAATACAACTGAAGTATTTGTGATTTAATATGATCAACTTAAGTCAAGAGGAAAAAATTATGTCATTAAAGTTCGCAAATAAAGGGAAACTGGCACTGTATGTTCTGTTAGCAACAATTAGTGCTTGTGGCAATGTTGTTATTGCTTATATTACCAAAATTATGTTGAATAGTGCGCAATATCATTATGGGACGCTTAAGCAGTTAGTTTTAATTGCGCTTACTGGAGCTGGGATCTTAATTGTAATTATGTTTACTAATTTCGCTTATCGCTACCTTCGCTGTGATATTGTACGTGACATCAACGTTGAGCTTAAGGACAAAACCATTAGCTACATTATTCAGCAGCAATCCGATTCGCAAAAAGATGGTTTAAACTTAATGACTAATGATTTAAAGCAAATCGAAACCTCGAAGATCACTAATGAATTAATGATTATTTCTGAGGCGCTTGCTTTCGCGATTTCAATTATTGTTGGCTTACTTAATTCTTGGGTTCTAACTTTAATTTTCGTCATTGCAACGGCTATTCCTGGCTTTATCCAAAAATTTTTCATTAAGAGTATTCAGGAAAAATCTGCCGAATGGGAAAAACAAAATGCAGAATACACTCAAGCTGTATCAGATGCTATTAATGGCTCAAAAACCGCGATGCTTTATGATGTGCAAATTCCAGTTGTTTCCTATGTGATTAAGCAAGCCAAGCAAATGGAAGATGCCTTGCGTTCGTTGAATTATGCTCAAGGGGCGGTTACAACCGTCATTATAACTGTTGCAGACATTTTTAGTTTTATCATTCCGTTTTTGGTTGGGGCTATTCTGATGTTTAACGGGCAAATTGGTGCTGGTACTTTAGTCATGATTGTCCAATTGTCTAATGACTTCATTAATCCCGTTACGATGATTTTTGATCAGATTAATCAAATTCGATCTACTAAGCCAATGTGGGACAAAGTTGAAAAAGCACTGGCAATTAAAGCAATCAGTTCGGAAAATAAGGCCGCACAATCTTTTACTCAATTGGACGTTGAGAATCTTGCCTATGAGCAAAATAGTAAATTGCTTTTTGCTAACGTTAACTTTTCGCTAAAGTCTGGTGAAAAAATCCTGCTAATGGCACCTAGTGGCTGGGGTAAAACGACTTTACTACGTTTATTGGTAGGGCAAATTTCTCCAAGTAAGGGGACAATCAAAATCGATCAAGAGTCGATTAACGGTAATTGGGCCAAAGCTCACGATTACTTTGGCTACATTAATCAGAAACCGTTTATTTTCGACCGCGATTTAAAATTCAATGTTACTTTAGGCAAGAACGTCACTGATCAGCAACTTGAGGATGCTATCGAAGAAGCTGGCCTGGCTAAACTGGTGAAGGAAAAAGGACTAAATTATGCTGTGGGACAAAATGGCAGTAACTTATCTGGCGGTCAAATTCAAAGAATAGAAATTGCTCGTGCGCTGCTTGCCAAGCGGCCAATTCTGTTAGCAGATGAAGCAACTAGTGCATTAGATGCCAAACTTACTTTACAAATTCATCAAACCTTACTCAATAATCCTAAAGTTGCTGTAATTGAAGTTGCACATAAAATTTCTGAGCAAGAAAAAGCAATGTTTAATCGCATTATTAAACTAGGGAGTTAGTAGGCAAACAAAGCGGTTTATGATAACGGGTTGAATGAGTGGGGCGATTATCTATTAAATAAAAATAATGAGATTATCCAAAGTGATACGAGCTATTTAAGGGAACAGCAAAAAGGAAAACAAAAAACCAGTTCAATTTAATGAACTGGTTAACGTCTAGCTTAATTTTTATTGTACATTATCCATATCATCTTCGGATAATCTCTTGTTATATAAACTTTGATCAGTTTTATCTATATCTGTCGATAAAGCTTCTTCAATGGCTTTTTGTATATCAAGAGCACTCTGCTTATCATAAAATGGAACTTGGATTTCATAAGCAGAACCAGCTTTTTCAATCGATAATTTTGTCATAATCCCATTTAAAAATATACCGACACCAATTAACAACAAAATAACGCCAAATAGTGTGCTAGAACCAAACATTGCAAGCCCAATAAAAGCTATAATGATTCCAAAAATAAAGTCCTTTACTGAATATGATGTATCAACTGAAGCATCAGATATATTTTTTAAGGGAATATTTTGCTTATGTGAACCAGCAGGAATTAAGCCCAAAACAGTGTTTTGTTCAACTACTTTTACAAATCTGTAATCAACAGATACGGATCCCTTAATCCAAAAAAGCAATGCACTAGCAGAAAATTCTTTTTTAAACCACGTTCTATCACGTGATTTATTCATTTCTACTTTGGTTTCTCCTGTTTCCCTATTTACTTCTGGCATAATTGTTCCTCCCACCAAATATTAATCAAAATTTTGAAAAGTCTTATAACACTATATCACATTATATGCCTTACTTACAGTGGAATATAATATTTTTATTTGCTTTATATTTAAATGAAAATTGTGCAGGAAGTGTATCTTTATTACGGAACTTGCGATTAAATATTCTGTTGATAAGCATGTTCATGAGTAGTGATATTGAAACTAATTTTTATATAGAAAAGTTAATTTGGCCCCACTATTACAATTGCTTATTATGGGATGCTTTTACGTTAATAAATTGGTTTTCAGAGCTTTGTAATTTTATGCTATTTAAAATTGCTAATAGCTAAAAATATTGACAGGCTTTTTTACTGCCCAAAAAAGACCGCTTATCCTCAAATTCATTACCAATAACGCGAAAAGCATTGTAAATTTTATTTTTATCAGGTTTAATAATAGCAATATCTTTAAATAAAAATAATAACAATATTAAAATCGCGGAGAACAGCAATGATTTACCACAATTACTCACATTTTAGATTCTTTTGGTTAAATATTTTTGGCCTGATTTATAGTACTGAAAACATTATTATGGCGTATATTGTCGGCAGTTTGACTAATATGGCTGCTAAAAGACAATTCGTTGCCTTACCATCGCTGATCGGCCAAATCATTGTTGCATTGGTGATCGTGTTAGCTTCTGGCTTAATGTTTAATTACCTTAAGACTGATGCGATTAAGCAAGTCAACGTCAAATTGCGTACTAAAGTATTAAAAGGAATGTTGCTAAATAATCGAGAAGATAGCAGTGATCTGGGCTTTTTAACTAATGACTTTAAGTTGCTTGAAACCAACCGTTATGAGGCTGAAATTCAAATTTTGATTTATACTTACACGGTTGTTTTGGCACTGGGCTATGCACTTTACTTAAATTGGTTTGTTACCTTGATTTACTTGGTAGGATCGCTCTTGCCAACAATTGCTTCAAGCTTTTTTCAAAAATCGATTCAAAAAGCTTCGGGTGACTGGACCGCGGCTAGTGACAAGTATGTAAGTCAAACCAAAAATACCTTAGCTGGAACTGGTACTTTTAACTTATATGGCAAACAAGATAATGCTGTCAAACAAAATAAGCGTGTGGTTGAACGGCTAGAAGAAAAACTGGCCAAAATGAACTTACTTAATGAGAATACCAATACTTATTTAAATATTATTGCAATTGGTGGCACGTTTTTACTTCCATTTGCAATTGGTACAGGACTAGTAATTAAAGGCCATATTACGTTAGGAGCTCTTTTTGCAATAACGCAGCTGTCTAACTCATTTGTGAATCCTATTTTACAGATTTTAAATGAACGAAATAACTTATCGACAACAAAGGGAATAGTTAAGAAAATTAAGCAGTATATTGCTAAAAGTGAGCAGAAGGAAAATAGTGCAAACCTCCCTAAAAACTTTGCTGAGCTAAAGGTGCAGGAGCTTGCACTCGTACGCCAGGATAAAAAACTGGCAGATCACATCAACCTTACGGTTAAAAAAGGTCAAAAGATTGCAGTAATTGGCCCTTCAGGTTCAGGTAAATCAACGATGCTGCAATACTTGATGTATGGCGACTATGGTAAAGCTGAGAAAGTACTGCTTAATGAGAAAGACGCTGCGGCCGGCAATTTTACAAAGTTATTTTCATATTCTAGCCAAAGTGCTGTGATTTTTGCCGATACGCTTTGGTTTAATCTGACTCTCGGAGAAACTTTTGCTCACGACGAGGTTAAACAGGTTTGTCAGAATCTTGGTCTAGGACAGCTAATTAAGGAAAAAGGTTTTGACTATCAGTTAGGGGATAATGCGGATCAACTGTCAGGTGGACAGTTGTCACGAATTGAACTTGCACGGGCCATTTTAGCTGGCCGGCCAGTTATGCTGCTGGATGAGGTCAATGCATCGCTTGATAAGCCAACTTCAAAAATGATTCATGATTATTTATTTAACACTGACTTTACTTTTATTGAGGTAATTCACCATTATGAGCCTGAAGAACTAAGGCGTTATGATGTGGTGATTGATTTTGACAACTACATAGACAAATTAAAATAAAAATTAGACAAGTGGATGAGTGAAAATTGGCCTGAGATTAAAGCAAAAGATGGATAATTTTTTACAAAGTAAGTGTATTAATTTAAAAAGAATGAAATGGGATCAACCTGAGGATGCCATAAAAAAACCACCAGACTTTCTGGTGGTTTTTTATGCATGATATTTTTTCGAAAAATGGTCAATACATTTTTGATAAATCATTGGTGCAGGGAAAATAAATACGAAAAGATATGCGAAACATATCAGATCATCCGGAAGTTTGCTAAAGATACCTATACTATGAATAAAATTTAGTATTTGAGTTTTAAACTCACCTAGCAAAAACATAATCAATACAAGCCAAAAGAAATATATGATAAATAGCAAACGCTTATTTTTTTTGAATTCATTTTTATCTTTCATAGAGAATATTCCCGACCTTTTACGTATATATAAAAATTATTTTTATTGATATCCCCAACTAATTGCGGAACCTTTATTACTAAATCTTACGTAAATTCCTCTGTCACAAGCTTTACTTCCAGCACTATTAGCAATAGAAGTTATAGTTGCTGCTACGGTTCCTGCAAGGTAAGGATGTCCAGCTGCAGTCAATGCGGCTCCGATAGCCGTAGCAACAGCTGCAGATCCACCATAAACTGCTAACTTAACAATAGCACTGTTTACATAAACGGTAAAGCCATGCTTATTGGTTTTAATATACGTACCACCACGCCGCATCATATCTTGCATTAAAGCAGCTTGATAATCTTCTTTACCTAAAATACTTTTTACATCATAGCCTTTGGCTTCAAGTGTATCAAAAATTTCTTTGTTAGAAATTGATACGACTTGATCATCATTATTGGATTGTTTAACATTTGTAATAGTATCAGCATGTACAACCTGGGTTGTTAAAATACTATTTCCTAGTGTTGATGCTACTGGACTCAATGCTAATGTAGTCAATCCTGCAATCACTGCTTTTTTAAATTTCATAATTATTTACTCCTTCTAAATTTAATAAACAGATTATATAGTCATGATTATAATAATTACTAACCTTAAGTTGTTGATTAAGCTTTAAACATTAATTTCGTTATAATCACCTCCTTTAATTAAGTGTGCCAAACATCTTACATAAAATTATCTCAACAATACTTAGAAACAAGTAATATTAACTCGCGTAATAATTTAAACATTTATATTTCTCCTACTAATTTATATTTTCAGTATATTAATAATTAAATTAAAATACTAAAAATGTCATATTTGATTCTCAAAAACCAAATATGACATTTTTAGTTTATTCATTTGCAATTAAAAGTTCTTCTAATTCTTTACTGTAATCTGGCATGCCCGCTAGTTTGATACTTTTAATTATTATTTCTGTTTCATCTAGGTACTTTTTATTATATGTATTCTGATATTTAACAATATTATAAAATGCTGGTACTAGCATCTTATAAAAGAAAATTGCTGGCGTTGTTTTTATTTGATCTGCATAATTGACAAATACGTCAGCTTCTTCAAAGCGTTTATTTCTAATACAAAAAATCAACATATTAATAATAATGGCTAAAATTTTTCCTTGTATTTTAACACTACTGGTTCCAATGCACTGTTTAATTATTTTTTTAGACAGCAATAAATTACTATTCAAATCATAGAAACTCATAAAATTACAATATAGAATCAAACCATCTTCGTCGAAATTAGAAATATTAAAAACTTTCTCTTTTATTTTATTTATGGCTTCTTTACCCAACATCGTGGGATCTTTACTAATTACCGCAATATAGGCATCAATCAGCAGTAATTCATCGCTTTTATTTGGCAATTTACTTTCTGCAACTACATCTCGTATTTGCTGTAATTCTTTTTTAGAATTTTGGTAATAAGCTTCATTTATGAGCCGATCTATTTCCAATTCTTGTTGATGAATCAATTTATCTTTTGGACGTAACTTGCTAAAAAAATCGATTAGGGGAATTTGATTGAAATGTAGTAATTCAATTAAGTCATCGGCAGAAATTCGGCTTAGATTTTTTTCAACTTTCGCATAAAAAGAGGCACTGATCACGTCACCAGCCCATTGCTTTTGTGTTTTACACTGACTAATCCGGTAGTCTTTTAATAATTCTCCTGTTGTCATGATTATTCCTTCTAACTTTTGCTTGCTAAATGAGCCATATTTTCTTTATTATAACGAAAATATAGTTAAGTCATAGAAAAGAAGAATAAATTAATTCAAGAAGTCAGCTTAAATGACCAATAATTGATGGTCAGAATACTTACACGTAACAATGCACTTAAAAAGAAAAAACCACCAATGATTTTGGTGGTCAAAATTATTCTGCTTTTTTGGGCCATAAATAAATTAAAATCAAAATTTGAATAATAATTAATACCAAATTTAACCAAATTGGTAAATGGCGGAAAAAGTATTGTTGAATATTACAATTAATAATATTGGTTGCAAAAAAGATATATCCTAATAATTCTATTACAACGTAACCATAAAATAGGTTATTTCTATGCGATCTTATCCAATTTATCATGCTTTTATACCTTAAAAGAAAAAGATAACAGTTTTGACAATAGCAATGATACCCGCTAATTTTTATTTTAATGAAATTGTGTATTCCTTATATGCTTGTAAATATTTAGTATAGCAGAAAAAATAAATTTAAATAAAAAATGGCTAACATGACAATTTTTAATCATATTAGTCATTTTTTTCTACTAATCAGAGCACGGTTTTTCCATAAAAAGTCGAATACGACTTTTTATGAGAATTTGCTAAATTGCTTATATACTTAAAAGCATATTTAGAAGTTAGTGAAAAGGAGAAAATAAATGATTAATTTTAATGTGCGCGGTGGCGCTGGTAATTCGACTAAAGCCGATCCTAATGTCCGGCTACAAGATAACTTTTATCTTGCTGTTAATTCACAATGGATGAAAGACAATCCAATTCCCCAGGGCGAGCCGTGGATAAATAGTTTTGATGAAATTGCTAAAAAGACGCGTGAGCGGCTAATGCAAGATTTTGAAGAATTTGCCGATGGCCAAAAAACAATTCCGGCAGTTAGGAACTTTGACAAAGCCATTGAATTTTATCGTATTGTTAAAGACTTTGCCAAAAGAGAAGAAGATGGTGCAGCTCCAATTAAAGCTGATCTAGCTTTTTTGGAAGGTTTAACTAGTATTGATGATATTAATCAAAACCTGTCGCGACTACTACTAGATGGTAATTTGCCTTTTGGTTTTGAAGTTATGCCCGATTTTAAGGACGCGCAATTAAATGTTGTCACGTTTAATCGACATACTCTAATTTTAAATGATACCAGTTATTATGATGGAAAACGGACGGATGAATTGCTTGCAACTTGGCAAAGACAGACTACAAATTTGCTGACAATGGCGGGGATCGAAGAAAATAAGGCACAACAATATGCAAGTGATAGTGTAAAACTAGATCGGCGGCTTGCAAAGGTCTACCAGTCTGCCCAAGATAACGCCCAGATTGAAAACACTTATCATCCAATGAGTGTTGCAGAATTTACAAAAAAGAGTCAGAACCTTAATTTAGCCGGACTGTTAGAAGAGATGGGGCTTGAACAGACTAAATTTGTGATTGTAAGTGAACCAAAATACCTGGACAGTTTTGATAATCTATTCAATGACAAACATTTTGCCGAGCTAAAGGGGTGGCTGATTTCACAGTTTATTAATTATAGTGCTACCTATTTGTCACGCGCCTTTAGAGCTGCCACGTTACCGCTTAGAAAAGCAATGTGGGGCATTAATGAATTGCCCGTAGATAAACAATTTGTTTACGATCAAACGACTAAATTGTTTGGAGATGTGATTGGGCAATATTATGGCCAGAAATACTTGGGCGAAAAGGCTAAGACAATTGCAACTGAAATGGTTGAAAATATGGTCGAAGTCTATCAAGAAAGGCTGCATAATAATTCCTGGTTGTCATCTGTGACTAAAGAAAAGGCAATCAAGAAGCTGGCTACTTTAAAACTAAAAATTGGTTATCCAGAGCATATCCAGAAATTTTATGATCAATTTAAGGTGGTTCCTACGCAAGCCGGTGGTACTTTTTACTCGAATGTCAGGGACAATCAGCGTGTTAAAATTAAAGCTAATTTTAGCAAGATAAGTCAGCCAGTTGATCATTCTATCTGGACCATGTCGGCAATTGATGCCAATGCTTGTTACGATCCGCAAAATAACGATGTCACTTTACCGGCAATCATTTTGCAAAAGCCTTTTTATAGTTTAGATCAGGACCGCGCTGCTAATTATGGCGGTTTCGGCACGGTGATTGGCCATGAAATTTCCCATGCTTTTGACAATAATGGTGCTCAGTTTGATGAACTGGGCAATATGAAAAATTGGTGGACAGATAAGGACTTCGCTGAATTTAATCAGCGGGTTAAAGCAGAAATTGCTTTGTTTGATGGGGTAGAAGTTGGTTCAGTAAAATTAAACGGCAAATTGTGTGTTTCTGAAAATATTGGCGATCAAGGTGGGTTGACTGTCGCACTTGAGGCCAATAAGAAGGATGGTGGCGATGCAGCCACTTTGTTTAATAGCTATGCTCGGATTTGGGAGACCAATTCAACTACTGAATTTTTACAGTTGCTTACTTCAATTGATGTTCATGCTTTGCCTCAAGCTAGGGTAAATGTTCAAGTGCAGTGCCAAGACGAATTCTACCGGGCTTATGATGTTAACCCAACTGATGGTATGTGGCTTGAACCCGCTAAACGAGTACAGATCTGGTAAAGCTGACAGATATAATCCTATAGAAAGTAAACTTAACAGAGGATTGCTAAAACTATTTAAAATAATTTTAAAAAGTTAATAATCTAACTATAATTCAATAAATCTCATTGTTAGAATATATTTATGTTAATTTATTTTTGAAATTTTGATAGGAGAAAGTTATGAGATTAGTGCAAAAAATAATGGAAATACTGGCAATTGTTTTATGGATTTTAGTAATTGGTACATTTGCTGTGGCAATTGTTAAACATCAATTATGGAGCATGGGACCAATAATAACGTATAATCGGCCGCGTAACTTTCTTGGCTGGATGATTGTTGGTGCAATTGCTTCAACAGCAGTCAGTGCGGTTTTAAAATTGGTGCAAGGAAAGTAAATATTATAAATGGATAAAAAGTATTACGCTACGAAGTTGGGTCAAATTGCATATTCCGGTAGAGCAGGCAAGCCACTAATTGTTTTTCTCAATAGTTTTGGCAGCTTTGATACTGCGCAGAGTTTTAGCAAAGTAATCGACGAGTTGCCCGCAGAAGATGGCATATTTGCACCTGATTATTTGAATACCGGCTTTAGCGGCAAATCAACTGTGTCTTACACAATCACAGCAGAAGCAGATGAACTAGCCAAAATGATTAATAGTTTTAATGCCGCAAAAGTAATCATCGTGGCGCACAGTATTGGCGGCGTTTATGCTTTTCAAATGCAAGCAAAAGTAAAAAATCTGCGTGCCCTAATTTTGATTGAACCGACGACGAGGGAAATAATATTAAATCCGCCAAGAGAGCAGGGCTATCTTGACCAGGAAAAACAAGAACGCAATGCAGAACAGTTTATTCATGACAAAATTTTTAGCTTATTTTCTGAACAAGAAGCAATGGCTTTTTGGCAAACTACAGAAAAGAATGCAGATCAGTTTGATGACCAAGCAAGCCAAAATGCCATTAGTGCGATGAAAAACGACCATTTCTGGCAGTCAACTATGCGAATGAACGATGACATTCCGGTATTTATTTTTACGGAGGCATACCGCCAAAAAGAATACGAACGTTCAGAATACAATAATCGCAAAGCTAAAATTATCCCGTTAGGTACATTTCATTATATTCAGTGGGAATATCCTGAAGAAATTGCTCAAGCAGCTATCTTGTCTTCTGGCAGTTAATTTACTAAAACGAATAACTGACTTTATTAAAAAAGCGCCTTAGTATAATCTGATTCCCTAATCTTTCTTTTTTAGGGTCTGGTATTAGTAACGGTAAGTACACTTTTTTCTTTTATAAATTTTAATCTAGGATTTCTAATTTAGCTGGCTTGATATTTAACTATATCAACGATATCGGTATCAATATATATTTATAATTAGATCCGCTTAATGTATAATCAATATCATCTTTGATTAATGACAGAAAAATGAGAAATAGTATTGGCAATCGCTGTGCTTAGCTTAAATATCATTGATTGTCATTTGAAAGTACTAGGTAAAAATTAGTCATAAGCATAAATAATCTGATTACTTTGCTAATGTCAGGCTACTATAGCCTTCAAGTTGATACGGAGAAAATAATAATGGATAAAAAGTATTACGCTACGAAATTGGGCCAAATCGCATATGCTGGTAAAGAAGGCAAGCCACTAATTGTTTTTCTTAATGTTTTTGGTACTATGGATACCGAGCAAAATTTTGCTAAAGTAATTGCTAGATTGCCTAAAGAATATGGCATTTTTGCCCCCGACTATCTGAATACGGGCTTTAGCGGAAAATCAAATGCACAATATTCACTCACAACGGAAGCAGACGAATTGGCCGCAATAATTAATGGTTTTAATGCCGCAAAAGTAATTATCGTGGCGCACAGTGTGGGTGGTGTTTATGCGTTTCAAATGCAAGCTAAGATTAAGAATTTACACGCTCTTATCTTTATTGAACCGACGACGAGGGAAATAATATTAGATCCGCCAAAAGAAAAAAGTTATCTAGATCATGATAAAGAAACCGCTGATACTGATCAATTTATTCATGATAAAATTTTTGCATTGTTTTCTGACCGAAAAGCAAATGATTTTTGGCAAACAACATTGGCAAATGAGGCTCGTTTCGATGAGCAATCAGAACAAGAGCTTGCTAGTGCGATAGAAGAAGATGGCTTTTGGCAGTCAAGTAAAAAACTGGATGGTAAAGTACCCGTGACTATTTTTACGGAGGCATACCGGCAAAAAGAATATGAGCGTTCAGAATACAATAATCAGAATACTAAGATCATTCCGTTAGGTACATTTCATTACATCCAGTGGGAATATCCTGAAGAAATTGCTCAAGAGATTATCTCGGCGAGTGCTGATTAATCAATAGTGAACTGGCATGATTTTAAACCAAAAAAGTTTAAAACGATCCTCATTGTGTAAGCTTTTAGCTAAACTTTGGGGAAGCGCAATCGAATAGTATAATGAGTTTCAAAGTTGTTTAGACTTTGAAACTTTTTTTGCTAAATTGGTGGTGATCCATATGAATAAAGGGCATAAATTCACTTATATTTTATCGGTATTAATTGCTTTACTAGTAAGCTATCTCTGGTATTTTTTTCACTCGGAATTATATATTTCCTATGAGTTAGACTATCAAGTTAACGCGATGATCAAAAATCATGATATTAAAAAGATGAGAGCGGTATCTAAAGACAAAAAGATTTATACTTTCTTAGTTCATCTTAATAAGAATGATTCTTGCCAAAATACCTCTGATTACCAGGGCGGAACTCAGAATATTTATTGGTATGGAACAGAAATCAAGAAAAAAGCAATAGGAGTTGATATGAAAAAAGAAAATAACATCTACTGGAAAGTGGACAAACTATATTTTACGAAAAGGTAAAGTAGTGCTGTTAAAGCAGGAAGGAATACTTAAAATTAGATTGTGACGAGATAAAGAATGGAGTTTAGTAATATAATGATTAAATATAAAACTACTATCGCTGAGCATCTGTTAACACCACATGCTTATAAAATTATACGGTGGATTGCGCTATGCGAATTCGTAATAGTTTTAATCTTACCGTGGTTTAAGCTAATGGATTTAAGCATCGGTGCTTTAGGCTGTCATTCGCTGACTTTAATGGATTTGTTGACAGAATTCTTTCAGCGTCACTATGTTAATTTCTTTATAAGCTTGTTTTTAGGAACAATTTTGACTCTAATAGTTTGTGTTATTTTTCTTGTTTATATTATCTGGGCTTCAGGCAATATGTACTTTGAAAAATAAGAGGTAATATTGAAAATAACTGCCACTATTTGTTAACACCGCCTATATGTTAATTCAATGAAGTGGCTGATAAGAGGTTTACTAGACGAGAGGGGCGATCCACATATGGATCGCTTTTTTATTGGCTTTATTAGATTTCAAACAAAAATTTACGCGCATCTTGGGTAATACCAAGGAGCCAAAAATAATTTTTTAGTAACTTGCGGTGGTCTTCTCAGTCACCCCTTTAGTGGGTAAACATTGAAAAGGAAAAGCAAAAAAAGCCTTGACAACTATTGGGAAGCGCATACAATATGAACTATAAACTTTGTTAACCGGTTAACAAAAAATAAACAACAAATCACTGTAAAGGAGCTGATTAAAAACTGGCACGCAAAATTTGCTGAGTCGGAATCAATTTTAAAGTGGGCTGACGCAGCAGCTTATGTTCAAGCTTTTGCTTAAGAATGTGCATAGCAACTTTACCAATGGAATATGAATCTTGGTGGATGCAGCTAATTGCTGGTGTCATTACTTGCATCCAGTCAAATTCTTCATAAGTTGCTACACCATAGTCTTGAGGGTAGGAATAACCGAGTTGCTGCATTGCCTGAAGTAGACGTAAAAGTACGCGAGCATTCATACAAAAGAAACCAATCTTGCTGGTATTATTGCGCTGCATGATTGAACTGATATTTTGCGTGAATTGCTGATATTCAATTTCTTTACCGTGATGAGGCACGGCAATCAAATGGTTTAGAGTTGAATAATTTGTCGCCCTGATAAATCCTTCGTAGCGCTGGGTTCTAGTACTGATATTTTGGAACGGCCAAGTGACAAAATAAAGGTTGTCATAATCTTTGTTTTTCATCTGTTCAACCAAATTTTGAACTGATGTCATATTATCTGTTGCCACGGTATCAATAATTAATTTATTAGACTGGCGGTCAACCATTACTGTATTTTGGTTTGATAAGGATTCATAAATAGGGCTATCAGGATTAACCGGATCAACAATAATTCCGGCAACACCTTCATTTTGTAAACGTGTAATATTATCAATTTCTTTTTGCTCACTATTACCAGCATTAGTGAATAGGACACGGTAGCGGTAATTATCGCACTGCTCATAAATACCTGATAAAACCTGTGAAGTGAACGGGTTGGTAATATCTGCAATGGAAACGCCAATAGTTTTATTTTCGTTTTTTGCTAAATTGCGAGCGGTAGAGTTAGGCCGAAACTTAGTATCACTAATTATTTGGCTGAGATTTTTACGCGTTTCTAAAGACATGTGATCATAATTGCCATTAAGGTAATTTGATACAGTAGCAGTTGAAACATTAGCCATCGTAGCAATGTCTTTGATTGTTAGTTTTCCCATAATTATTCCTCAATAAATACTTTATATCTTAAGTATAACAAGTATAGCGTACTTTTTTATGACTTAAAGGGATAAATCTCGTAAATTTGTTAACCGATTAACATTGATCACAACTGATCAATGTTGCTGAATGGCTACCATGAATGTGGTAAAGATAGCCGATCACAGCAGAAATCAGCCGCAAATTTACGGTTGGTTAAATAATTTCCTTTTTAAAAAAGGGGGATGAGGTTGTGTTAGAAACTGTTAATCGCATTTTTCAAATTTTTGGTGCTAGCGTTGTAGTACCACTGATGATTTTTATAGTTGCATTATGTTTAAGAGTTAAACCAAAAACGGCGATGATGAGCGCTTTTTATGCAGGCGTTGGCTTAACCGGCTTTGGCTGGATAATCCAAGCGTTCACGCCCACTATCACTAAGATTATTAGGCAAATGGTGAGTATTACCGGCATTAAATTACCAATTGTTGATATTGGCTGGCAAGCCGGCTCACTTGCTTCCTTCGGCTCAACGGTCGGACTTAGTTTCTTTGTTTTTGGGTTGATCGCTGAAGTTTTACTGTTTGCCTTGGGCGTAACCAAAATATTTATGGCTTCCAATTTGTGGAATAACTTTGGTTTTATGATTTGGGGCACGATGTGTTATTACGTTACCCATAATTTTTGGTTGTCACTGGGCTTATCATTTTTTATGTTGCTTTACGCACTAGTTTTAGCAGAAATCCAGGCAGATCGTTGGTCAGATTATTATGGTGTAAAAAACGCTTCGGTTGCCTCCCTGCATAATATTGAGCAGGTTATCCCGGCGATCTTGCTAGATCCACTGTGGAATCTGCTTGGATTCAATAAGGTAAAAATGACGCCGGAATATTTTAAAAACAAACTTGGCGTTTTCGGCGAACCAACGACCCTAGGAGCGCTATTAGGTTTGTTAATCGGTATTTTGGGTAATTTAACGAGTCTGGGCAAATTGCAAGCCTGGGGTCAAATCTTAACGGTAGCAGTTCAATTGTCAGCTGTTATGACCATTTTTCCATTAATTACTAACGTTTTTTCTAAAGCTTTTACGCCATTAGCTGATGAAATTGATAAAAATACGCATAAAAATGCATCGCCTTCAAAGGAAGATGCAGTGGCTGCAACGAGTAAAAAGCGCTGGTTCTTGGGCGTTGATGATGGTGTTGGTTATGGCGAGCCCGCAACGATTATTGCCGGCGTCATTCTAATTCCGATTATGGTAGTGATTGCCTTCATTCTTCCCGGTAATAAAACATTACCCATTGTGGATTTGATTTCTTTGCCCTTTATGGTGGAATCAATCGTTGCTTTAACTCGTGGTAATATTTTAAAGGTAATTGCTAACGGAATTGTTTGGTTCAGTTTGGGCTTATATGCGTCAAGCTGGCTTGGCACTTTTTACACTGGGGCGGTAGCACATTATGGTGTTGCTTTACCTGCTGGCATTGTTTTGATTACCAGCTTCAACTTGATGGCACGGCCACTAAATGCTTTAGTATTTGCGGCTTTTGTATCACAAAATCCGCTTTATATTGGCTTAGCCATCTTAGTTTATTTGGCTTTATTGTACGGCTTGCGGCGCTATCGGCCTCAGATTTGGCAATACTTAGACAACATGGCTGCCAAAAATGTTGGCTATTCTGGGAGTAATGAAAAGATAACTTATTAATAAAAAGGAGATAATTACGATGAAGAGAATTGATGGACACTTGCATTTGGTTCGGTCAGTAGCAGGCTTATCTGCCAAGGGCCGAATGACGCCTTTAGGCAATGGCAAGGCGATTTGGGATAACGGCATGTTCTTAAACCTGATCCCAGAAGGCTGGGGCGATCATGATTTTACGGCTGAATCAGCATTGAAGGTAATGCAAGAGAATGATGTCGAAAAAGCTGTGCTGCTTCAGGGCAGTTTATACGGTTTTCAAAATTATTATTCTTACCAGGCTGCTAAAAAATATCCCGATAAGTTTATTGCCGCTTTTTCAGTCGATCCGTTTGCGGATAATGCCATGGAAATTGTCAGACGTCATGTTGAGGATTTGGGCTTTCGGGCAATTAAGTTGGAGATTAGCCAGGGTGGAGGTCTGCACGGCTACCACAAGCCATTCCGTCTGGATACGTCACCCGAATTGGGAAAAATTTTCCATTTCTTCGCTGATTATCCTGGCTTTGTCATAACCGTTGATTACGGCGACTACACGCAATATAGCTATGAGCCAGAGGCAATTGTTAATTTGGCTCAGAGGTACCCCAAATTAGACTTTGTCGTCTGTCACCTATCGTTTCCGAATGCCGATCATTTAAATCGTTTGGAAAACGCACTTCAGCAATGGGAGCCGTATGCTAACATCTACACCGAGATTTCCGCAATTCAAGATATTGAAAAAGAAACAGAATTTCCGTTTCCACGTTGTCAAAAAGATGTTGCTTTAGCTAAAAAGGTGCTAGGTGCTAAAAGAATCTTTTGGGGAACTGATTCGCCATGGTCATCAACGTTCAATTCCTATCACAACTTGGCAACATGGCTAGAAGCAACGGATATCTTTACTGAATCAGAACTAGAAGACGTTATGTATAATAATGCCAACCGCATTTACTTTAAGCCGCAAAACGTGCAAGCAATGCGTGATAGTGTAGATCCAGTTTTTAAAAATAAATAAAGGAGCTAGAAGATGAGCAAAATAAAAGTATTGGTAACAGGGATTATTCCCGAGGCAGGACTTACCGAATTAAGGAAAAACTTTGATGTAACCTATGAGCCTGAGAAGGAAACGCGCGAATGGGTGTTAGAGCATTTATCTGAATATGAGGGCCTACTCATTATGGGGCTGAAAGGTGACCGTGAATTGATTGATGCGGGAACCAATCTCAAAATTATTACCGCTAACGGTGTGGGCTTTGATCATATTGATATTGAATATGCTAAACAAAAAGGGATTGTTGTCGCTAATTGTCCGCAAGGCGTCCGGGTTCCAACTGCTGAAATGACCTTTACCCTATTATTAGCTACTGTGCGTCATTTGCATTTTTATGATAAAGTCGTGCGCTCAGGTAACTGGATTGATGTTTCAGAACCCAAATATATGGGGATGAGCTTACAGGGTAAAACACTAGGTGTTTATGGTATGGGCAGAATTGGCTCTGAAGTTGCTAAATTTGCTCAGGTATTCGGCATGAAAGTAATTTATAATGATGCGCATCGCTTGGATAGTGCATTAGAAACAAAGCTTGACGTTAAGTACGTTGATTTTGCCACAATGGTTAAAAATTCAGATGTGATTACGCTGCATGCGCCAGCGCTACCATCAACTACGGGAATTTTTAATGCGGAAGTCTTTAAGGAAATGAAAAACTCGGCTTATATCATCAATGCTGCGCGGGGTCAGCTGATTAAACAGGATGATTTAATTGCAGCTCTTAAAAATGGTGACATTGCTGGTGCTGGTCTGGACGTTTATGAAACAGAACCAAATATTCCGCAAGCACTGCGTGACTTAGATAATGTAGTTTTATCCCCACACGCTGGAACCGGAACTTTAGAAGCAAGGACTGCGATTGCGGCTGAAGCATCACAGAACTTGATTTCTTATTTACGAGATCATCAACCGTTAAACCAAGTTAACCAGTAAAATTTTTCTAGCTCTTAGGTCAAGGTGCTTGATTGCTAGTGCATTCACAGAGCAATCTCCAAGTTCATCCGGGGATTGCTTTTTTTAAAGTTAATTACTTGAGGTAAATAGATGAAATTTAGCAAAATTTTTAGCGACCAGTTGGATCACTGTTATGCAATCATGCGTCTGCAAGCTTTAGACCGTGATTTTATCATTGTCGCTTCGGAAGAAAACCAACCATGTTACGCCTATGATTTGGATAATCACTTTAAAAAAACGACGGTTTGGTCAACTGTTGGCGGCACAATGACTTTAGTGCCGCTACCGGGAAGTCTGAATTTTTTAGCTACACAAAAGTTCTATCCCGGTTTCAACTCCCAGCATTGCCGCATTGTGAAGGAGACCTTTAACGGGACAGGCTGGGACCAAACTGTCATCGGCGAATTTCCGTATATTCACCGTTTTGACCTGATTCCGCAACCTGAAAGTGGTGCTTACTGGTACGTTGGCTGTTCGATTGCCAACTCCAAAAAATTTACTGATGATTGGTTAGATCCTGGCAAAGTCTGGGTTGGCACTTATGACGATGAACAAGCAAAATTGACGGATTTACGTGCTTTACCAATTAGAATTACTAAAAATCACGGCTATCACCGCATGGCGGGTTATTCACTAATTACCGGTGCTGAGGGTATCTTCAGACTTGATTATCCCAGCCAAACGAGTGATTGGCACTTGCAGCAGTTAGCACAAAAAGAAACTTCAGATATTGCCGCAGCAGATATTAACGGTGATGGTCAACTGGAATATTTGGCAATTGAGGGTTTCCATGGCTCGCGTTTGCGAATGTATGATGCGAATTTTAATTCTGTAGCAACTAGCAAATTTGCAACACCGTTTGGCCACGCAATTTGGGGTGGAGAAATTGCTGGACGTGATTATTTCTTATTCGGCTGGCGTGCAGGAAAGCAGGGCCTTGAATTAATTAAAGATCTTCAGTTAGACGCGACACTGATTGGTGAGCACTTAGGACCAAGTAATGTGACCGTTTTTGCCAAAAATAAGCAGCAATATTTATTATCCGCCAACCGCGAAGCTAATGAAGTAGCGGTTTATCAAATCAGTACTAAATAGGGTGAATAAAATGAATTACTTTTTAACCATTGATAATGGAGGAACTAATACTAAGGCAATCATTATTGATGCACAAGGTCACCAGCTAGGTAAGGCGTCATTTGGCACTAAGAGACTAACACCTCAGCCTGATTTTCAAGAAATTGCTCTAACTACGCTGTTAACCGATATTGGTCATGTCATTCAAAAGGCCTTGCAAAACGCCCAGATTATGCCCGAGCAAATTAGTGCGGTAGCTGTTGTTGGACACGGTAAGGGATTATACGTGCTTGACCAAAATGGCAAGATTTTTATGAACGGTATTTTGTCAACGGATAATCGTGCTAAAAAGATTGCGGCAGCGTTAAATAAGCAAGTAGCACGGATTTATCCGCTTAGCCATCAACAAGTTATGGCTAGTCAGGCACCGGTTATTTTGCACTGGTTAAAGGAAAACCAACCAGAAAAGTATCGACGGATTGGTTATGTTTTATCCAATAAAGATTTTATTCGCTATTTATTAACGGGAAAAATTTACCAGGAATTGGGTGATGCTTCTGGTAATAACCTAGTTAATTTGAATACCGGTTCGTATGATTTACACCTGTTAGACTTTTTTGGAATACCAGAAATTTATCCTAAACTGCCACCAATCATTCATGCAACTGATTATGCTGGTGAAATTACTGCTGCGGCTGCCCAAGCTACTGGTTTACGGCAAGAAACGCCGGTTTATGGTGGGATGTTTGATATTGATGCTTGTGCCCTGGCAACAGGAGTGTTGGATGAGCAATTATTCAGTATGATTGCTGGGACGTGGAACATGAACATTTTTCCTAGCAAGCAGCAAGCTCCGATTACGGCAGGCTTAATGAATTCAATCTTTCCAACGGGTGAAAATCTCATCGAGGCTTCTAGTCCAACTTCCGCTGGTAACCTTGATTTGATGCTGAAAATGTTGCTAGCAGACGAAAGGCAAAACGCCCAAGCCAATCACAAATCAATCTATGATTATTTGGAAACAATGCTCGAAAACACTGATGCAAATTATGCACAGCTGGTGTTTTTCCCATTTTTATACGGTAGTAACGTTGATCCAAACGCTGAAGGTGCCTTTATGGGGATTCAAAGCTCAACAACGAAGTCAGAAATGATTAGGGCCGTTTATGAAGGAATCTGTTTTGCCCATCATTATCACGTTGATCAGTTGTTAAAGGTTTTAGGGCATCCACCAGTTGCCATTCGCATGTCTGGGGGAGCTTGCAATTCTAAACAATGGGTTCAAATGTTTGCGGATGTTTTAAATTTACCGATTGAGCTCACGGCAGCAACTGAACTTGGTGGGTTAGGTGGCGCAATTGCTTGTGCCGTCGGTTCTGGTGTTTATCCGGATTTTCTGACGGCAGTGAGCAAAATGACCCGGGTAGTTGCGCGCTATGAGCCGCGCGAAGCAGCAACAAAGATATATGAGCAAAAATATCATGTGTACAGGTCCTTATTGCAGGCGCTTGATGGCAATTGGGCTGGATTAAACGACTTAAAAAGGAGTTGAATAGTAATTATGACCGTTAATTCACTAGGTATTTATGAAAAAGCTCTGCCACAAGAACTATCTTGGCGAGAGACCTTTGAACTCACCCATGAACTGGGCTTTAATTTTTACGAATTTTCCGTTGATGAAAGCGATGCTCGCTTGGCCCGGCTTGACTGGAGTTACGAGGAACGCAGCCGCATGCGCAGCTTAATGTGGCAAACGGGGATGCGGATCAACAACTTAATGCTGTCCGGACACCGCCGCTTTCCGCTGGGGTCAAAGGATCCTGCTGTCCGGCAAAAGTCTGTGCAGATGCTAGCTAAAGCCGTCGACTTATGCGTTGATTTAGGCATTCACAATATTCAGATGGCTGGCTATGACGTCTATTATGAGGACAAAAGTGCCTTATCGCGCGAATTATACGTTGAAAATCTAACTAAATGCGTGCACCTAGCAGCTAAAAAGAATGTGATGCTATCGATTGAAACCATGGATGACCCGTTTATTAATAACCTAGCCAAGATCAGTCACTACCATGACTTGGTTAAAAGCCCGTGGCTGCAGGCTTACCCTGATTTAGGTAATTTAAGCGCCTGGCCGGAAAACGATGTCCCAGCAGAACTAGAAAACTACATTGACACCATTTGCGCGATTCACCTAAAGGACAGTAAACCGGTAACGGCCACTTCTAAGGGGCAGTTCAAGAACGTGCCCTTTGGCCAGGGTTGCGTTGACTTTGCCGGTCTGCTGCGGCTGCTTGTCCGGTTAAACTATAGTGGCAGTTTTACCATTGAGATGTGGTCTGGTGATAATGGCGATGAACAGGCAGTGGAGGAAGTCAAGGCTGCCAAAGCCTTTTTCGATCAAATTTTTGCTCAAGTAGGGATTGAGCAGGAAGCAATTTAAGTAAGAAAGGAGCTAAAGATGCTCGAACAATTAAAGCAAGAAGTCTATGAAGCCAACATGCAGCTGCCTAAGCTGGATCTAGTCACCTTTACCTGGGGTAATGTTTCTGGCATTGACCGCAAGCAGGGCTTATTCGTTATTAAGCCTTCTGGTGTGCCATACGAAGAACTGACGCCCGAGGATTTGGTCGTGGTTAATTTAAAGGGCGAAGTGGTGGAAGGCAGCCGCAACCCGTCGAGCGACACGCCGACACACACTTATTTATACAATCATTTTCCTAAGATTGGCGGAATCGTCCACACGCATTCACCATGGGCGGTAGCCTTTGCGGCGGCACAACTGGATATTCCGGCACTAAACACGACGCATGCCGATACCTTCTATACTGATGTCCCGGCCGCTGATGCTCTGACTAAAGCCGAAATCGAAGAAGACTATGAGGGCAACACTGGCAAGACGATTGTGCGTACCTTCAAAGAGCGCCACCTCGATTATGAAGCAACGCCAGGCTGTTTGGTCAGTCAACACGGTCCGTTTACTTGGGGTGAAACTGCTGCTAAGGCGGTTTATAATGCAAAAGTCTTAGAAGTAGTGGCTGAGGAAGATTACCACACCTTGCAGTTAACGCGGGCAAACAGCCGCTTGCCGCAATATCTGCTGGATAAGCATTACTACCGCAAGCATGGTCAAAACGCCTATTATGGGCAGGACAATGCGCAATCAAAGACGCATGCTAAACGAAAATAAGGCAAATTAATAATAAAAAGTAGGCCTAGATACCATGAGAATGATGATAGAAGGCCTACTTTTTCTTTTTGGCTATTGAAACATGTTTCATAAATTAATTGACTTTTTGAAACAAAATGCTATTATTTAATGTAAGCGATTGCAAATATTAGCAGTCACAAATTAATTTGTAGGAGTAGATAAAAATGGCTGAAAACAATAAGGAGAATTTTCTTAATGAGAAAGTAATTCCCTTTTTTAACCGCATTTCGAGTGCTAGGCACATGGTTGCCTTACGTGACGGGATGACTGCCGCAGTGCCAATGATTATAATTGGTTCTCTTTTTATGATTGTGGGGCAGTTCCCTGTCAAAGGCTATCTGGACTTTATGACACATATTTTTGGTCCTAACTGGGCGAATGTTGTGCAATATGTTACTAACGCATCGTTTAATATTATGGGCTTAATTGCTGTTGCCGGGATTTCTTATAGCTTAGCTAAAAGCTACCGCGACATTGATCCTTTTTCCGCGATGATTGTGGCGATTGCTGCCTTTATTTTGACCATCCCACTTCAGGTCGGTAAAGATGGCGGATTGCTGATCCCGTTGAAACAGTTTGACTCATCAGGTCTGTTTACTGCCTTGTTAGTAGGGTTATTTGTTACCGACCTATATGTTTGGTTGATGCATAAAAACCTGGTTTTCAAAATGCCGGATACGGTTCCGCCAGCAGTCAGCAATTCTTTTGCAGCTCTGTTTCCGGGGGCAATTTCCTTATTCGTAGTTTGGCTAATTAGAATTGGTGTTGAAGCGACGCCAATGAAAAGCATCCCTAACGTTATTACCTTCTTCTTGCAAGACCCAATGAGCAAGGTAACCAATACTCTTGGCGGTGCTTTAGTTATTGAACTAGTTATTTGTATCTTGTGGTTCTTCGGTATCCATGGTGCCAACGCAATTTCCGGTATCATTGATCCAATTATGTATGCGGCACTTGCTGCTAATGCTGCTGCAATGAAGGCTCACCAACCATTACCTAACATTATTACGAAAACCTTTTTTGATAACTTTGTTCATATCGGTGGTTGTGGTGCTACTTTGGGCTTTGTCATTTTGATGACTTTTGTTGCCAAAGACCAGGAAATGAAGGCATTAGGAAAACTATCAATTGCTCCAGCCTTTTTTAACATTAATGAACCGGTTATTTTTGGGGTACCAATTGTTTTAAACTACCGCATTATTATTCCATTTATTTTGGCACCAATGGCTAATATCATTGCGACATATTTTGCTATGAAAATGGGCTGGGTAGCTAAGACAATCGGTATTTATCCGCCATGGACCACGCCACCATTTTTATCAGGAATTTTGGCAACGGGTCACATCTCCGGTGGTATAATGCAATTGTTTAACATTGTCATGGATACAATAATTTACTATGGTTTCTTTAAGAGCATGGATCGCGCTAAATTAAAAGTTGAACAAAAAGCGACCGATTAATTAAGATTGAGCTGAAGGTGTAAAGGTGCGCAAAAATAAGAAGCTGACGGCCACGCAGTCACAGATTTACAATTACATCGTGGCTAACAAAGAACAGGTAATAACTATTACCTTACGCGAACTGGCACAGATTTTACACGTTGCACCAGCTTCTGTTGTGCGCACTCTGACAGCCTTAGGATACAAGCATTACTATGAATTGCAAAGCCAAATTAGGGAAGAGTTAAGTCGAAATAAGGTTGTCGACGACATTACGTATCAAGCACAATATTATTTTTCAGCGAACTTTTTGCCGGATTATGAAGAAAAAATTGAGCAGTTTAAGCAATTTGCCCGTGAAACTAAGGACTTTATCTTTTTCGGAATTGGCACTTCTGGAGATCTATGTGATTATGGCGCACGCCAATTTGTTAACAATGGCCGTAAT
Source organism: Lactobacillus panisapium (assembly GCF_019469265.1). Taxonomy (NCBI): domain Bacteria; kingdom Bacillati; phylum Bacillota; class Bacilli; order Lactobacillales; family Lactobacillaceae; genus Lactobacillus; species Lactobacillus panisapium. The sequence goes on from NZ_CP048268.1 coordinate 66,545, forward strand.
GCCTTTGCAATCGGTGACCCATATTATCCTATCGAACTTAGTCGTGACTCTTATCAAAATAAAACGGTTATTGTCCTATCTGTCAGTGGTGAAGGACAGCCGACAATTGACCAAGTCAAGCATTTTCGCGAGCAAGGTGCTAAGATTGTTAGCATTACTAATGATGAGGATAATACGATTGCCAATCTTTCGGATCTTAATTTTTCCTATCATTTAGAGTTCAAAATTATTGATCGGACAATTAATTTAACTACGCAGGTTCCGGTTGTCTACCTACTTGAGCGGCTATCACGGGCCCTTGCTGGATAACTAATGAAATTAACTAAGCTGGTGAATCATTCTGATTTGTCGGCTTTTTGTTTTAACGAGTGCTATTTTTCAGCGCAATGGCATTTTTCAACAGTCATATTTTGATTAGAAACGGGAGTGACAGAGCTACTAATCAATGATATAGTAATAAAAATATTGACTTAATTAGCTATTAAATTGCAGTTAATAAGCCGTCTATTTAAAAATAAAATAGTAAAAGTTAGATTTAACTTCTAAAGGGGATAACATGGAAAAAGTTTTTTTAGCATCATACTTTGCCGGCGTAACCGCACAATTTCAAGATTTTATTAAGAGCTAAGCAATTACCGACCGAGAAATTGTCTTTATCCCAACTGCGGGTAATGTTGAGGATTATACTGACTATATTGATGAAGGACGAGCAGCTTTAACGGCAATGGGCTATCAGGTTGACGAATTAGATGTTGCTAGTGAAAGCCAAGCTGCAGCAATTGCCAAAATAAAGGCTGCGCAAATAATTTATATTAGCGGCGGCAATACGTTTTATTTATTACAAGAATTAAAGCGCAAGCAGTTATTGCCGGTAATTAATGAGAAAATCAATGCTGGGGTACCCTACATTGGCGAATCAGCCGGGGCGATTATTATGGCACCTAACATTGAATATAATAGTTTGATGGACGATACAAGTGTAGCTCCTGATTTAACCGATTACTCTGCTTTAGCACAAACTGATTTTTATACGCTGCCACACTTTTGAGGAAGAGCCGTTTGTTGAAGCAGATGAAAAAGTTATTGCTACTTATCAAAATCAAATTAATTTGGTACCGATTAATAATTCTCAGGCAATTATTAGTGATGGCGAAACCTATCAAATAGTTTAAGTTTAACCTAACTTTCTGCTAAGTTCGTGCACAGATTGCATAAATAGTCCTAAACTAATTTTAAAAGTAAAAGACTTTAAGTGATGCATGGAGGTGCGTTATGGGCTTTTGGATAATGATTTTGTCTCTTGTCATTGGAATTGCACTGATCGTTATGGCTTTTAAGCGGGACTTTTCAAACACAAAAAATGTTTTACTTTTAAAAGCATCATTAACAGTCTTAGGTGCCATATTAGTAGTATTTGCAGTTTTTTTGGCTACTCCTTTTGGGGCGGAGATTATTATGGAATTAACCTAGTAAATGTAGTGTACTAATTTAAAACTGCGAATTTGATTGTATTTTAAAGGGGTCACGATGTTGACTCCTTTTTTACTATTTAAAATTTGGATTGCGCTAATTATTTTCGTAGTGCGGAGTATTTGAAGTGATACATGCAGTAGAATCAACCGCACTTGCAGCTTTAATTTCGGAAAAAGGCCGAGTGGATGATATTATCAAATTGAATAGATATATCAAATTGAATAATAGTGGGGCGATGAATGTGGAAAAAGATGAAGTGCTGAAGCGATATTTAGATGCCAATGGAGTAGTTAAAGCCTGGCCAGGTAAAGCCCAAAATAGGTTGGTAATTTTAGAATACTTAGCTTCTAAGTTTAAACCAGGAAAGCAGTATTCGGAGCAGGAAATTAATTTGATTTTAATGAAGTACCTTGATGATTACGTCACGCGAAGACGCGATTTAATTGAGTATCATTTTTTAACCCGGACTGATGACGGTCGTTTTTACTGGGTTAACCAACAAAAGCAAAAAAATGCTGATTAATGACAAGAAAAAATAATTTTAACTTTTTGAATTTCGAAAGAATCCTGTTCTAGAGCCGATCTCGCCTATTACTGTTGTTATCGATGCTAAAAGTTTAAATATTAACCGTGATTTTTTTGCTTGATTGTGTTTAAATAAATTATAGGAAGAATGATTATGCGAACAAAAAACTGGTAAATCTATTAGGTTTATCAGTTTTTTGCTGTCTATTTTTGGAATATAAGTATTTAGTGAATCCGTTTATTATAGCAGTGCTAGTTAATGTACTTTTTTCAATGCATCATTAACTGCACTTTTGACGGCTTTAGATGTGAGCGAGGCACCGGCTATTGCATCAACTTTAGTTGAGCCTGTTTGAATGATTTTAGCGAGAAGTGGCTTAATCACTTTTTGCCCAATTTCTTTAGTTTCACTCTGTTTAACTACATCAATTTGCGTAATTTTCTTAGTGTCCTGATTGACTGTTACTTTAAGGACTAATTCATTGCCCATCCCCTGATCGCTTTTACCTAAATACTGGTTAGAGGCAAGTTGATAATTAGTTATTTGCTCATCGCTAACTAAAAATTCAGGCGGCAGCAAGACTAGTTTATCAGTTAAATCATCCTGCTCGTTAGCGACATTTTCACCAGCAATTTTACCAAAGATTAGCAGTTCAGCAACATCTTGCCCTGCTTGATATTGGTTTGTTGTGATACTGCCAGCTTCACCAGCACCATATAATCCTCTGATTGCGGTGTTATTAGGACGAATAATTTCAGCTTTTTCATTGCGTCTAGGTCCACCTTGTGTATTTAAAGCGGCTGGCTGCAACTTGATGGCATAAAGTTTGCCATCGGTCAGCGGGCGCATAGTTGTCTTTTTTCGTCCAAAAGTATAGTCTTTGCCTAATTTGGCTAAAGTATTAAAATCATTGATTGTCTGTATAAAAACGGTAGGATCAAATTTTAGTTTAGTTGCCAAAGCACGATCAGTGTCGGCAACAATTGCGTTGTTTAAGGCATTTTGTAAAGCAGGGTCTTGAATCTGTTCAAGTTCTGCTTTTTGCTTTTCGTCAAAAATAATCCAAGACTGAGAAGTTAAGTAGGGATGTCTGCCAAAGCCGTGAATGAAAAGATAACCGGCTTTAGAATGTTGGTCTTCAGGGAAATAGCGGGTTCCATCATTGCCAACAACGAAGATACTGCCCGTGTAAAGCTGCGGCCAAGTAAAAGATAAGGTGCCACGTTCACCTTTAGAAACGGCATAAGTTAATCCGTGGTAGAGTCCGCCACCGTTAAAAACGCTAGTGTGCCATTGATCAGCACCGACTTCAAGGCTTAGGTTAATGGCATCGCCGTTATTATAAAGGGTGCCCAGTGGCACCATTTTTGGTACGCCTAAATAATCCTGGATTCGCTTTGGATCGTTTTCAAAACCACCAGCCGCTAGTACAACGCCTTTTTTGGCATGAACAGCAATTTCTTGCCCATTTCGGCGAATCAAGGCACCAACTACTCGGCCAGCAGAGTTTTGAAGTAAGTGGATAGCAGGCGATTTGTACCAAATTGTAATGTGGTCCAGCCGCTTTAAAACTTCATTCCTGAGGACTTTCCATAATGCACCATCTTCGATTTGCTTACCATCGTGTACAGTATAGAGGTTATATTCAGAAGCACCCGGATAATCTGGATAGTCTGGAAAATCGCCTTGAACTGATTGAACTGCTGGGCGATCCGGATGATCTAAAAAACTGAACGGCTCAACGTGAAGATATTTTCTTAAATAATTCGGCATGTTGGTAACGCCATTAATAAACGTATCCATCACTTTTTGGTCTAGGGTGAATGGGGCAGTCATTTTGGCATAGTACTTTTGATAGGCTTCTTTACTCTTAGTCCCAGCAATCATCTGGCCGCAGTAACGGGTATTGCCGCCTTCATGACCAGCTGGGGCGACATCAGTTAATAAGACTTGGCAGTTGTGATCGGCAGCAAATCTGGCAGCAGTGGCACCGGCGCCACCAAAGCCAATTACAATGACATCGTAATCAGCTTGCCAAGTAAAATCTTGTAATTGTGTAGTTAACATTCGTGAGTTCCTTTATTAATTACTTGAATAGCAGTAATCACAGTCGCTATTCATGAAAATTTTTTCTATTCTAAGCCAAGAATGGACTTGGCTGCTCGTCGTCCTTGGTGAATAATGCCACCGATAGCTGTTCCTGAGCCGGGATAGTATGATCCGATCCAGCCGCCAGCATTGAGTCCTGCGGCGTAAAGCCCATTAATCGGTTGATTATAAACATCGAGTACGTTGCATTGTTGATTAATTTTGAGACCACCAATTGCGCCAAGATTGCCCGGCGTGTTGCGGTAAGCATAATAAGGTGCAGAAAAAGCAGCAAGTCCAACTGTTCGGCCATATTCTGGATCACGACCAGCGGTAGCATTTTTGTTCCACGTGGAAACACTCGCACGTAAATTTTCAACTGGTATGTTAATTTTGGTTGCTAGTTCTTCAAGAGTAGCCGCCTTAATCACAAGCCCTTTTTTGACATCACGCAGTAATGTTTCCTCATTCCATGGACTGGCTTTTCCTGTGATTGAGTCTTGCCCAAAGATTTGGTAAGTTGGCTTATTTAACTGTTTTTCTTGGTTAAAGATTGCCCGAAATTCATAGGCATAGGTAGCATCTTCGTTGACGAATCTTAAACCATTGCCATTGACAAAAATTGAAGGAATCGTTGGTACTCGATCATCGGTTCCGTTGCCAGTTCGGGCATCAAAGTCAATAGTACCGCCAAAGCCAGTTACGGCTGCACCTGCTGCCATCCCCATGATAATGCCGTCACCGCGGTCAGTAGGGACAGACCAGCAATGATGGGCCTTAACATCCTCATAGTGCTGCGGGCTAAGGTCTTTTGCCAGTGCAAGATTCTGGTCGATTGAAGCTGTGGCTAAGATAACGCCACGTCTTGCTCTTAGGTACTTGAGCGTGTGATTTTGATTCTCAGTAACGACACCAACAACCTTGCGCATATCATCGGCACCACTCACAATCAGTCCAACAACAGCGGTGTTGTAGGTAATGTTAGCACCGTGAGCTAGGGCATATTTAAGTAAATGTTGCGTAAGAATAATGCCGTTGCCGCTAGCTCCACCGCCTTCATAGACATGGATACGGTCAGCGAAATATTGTTTGGCGTAAGGAATTTCCGTGTGTCCATATACATTGGTCCACTTGATTCCCATCTGAGCTAACCACGCAATATTAGCGGGCGAGTTTTGGGTAAAATCGTGAATTAGCTCTGGGTATACGCGGCCTTCGCCTGCAGCTAGGTATTCCTGTTCATGCTTTTGGGGCGTATCATCTTGATAATCAGTGGTTTCTTTTTGCAATTTTGTTCCCGCTGCCTGAATAACTCCACCGGAATAGTTCGTTGTTCCACCAGCAATTCCCTGCTTTTCGATGACCATCACGGCAGCATTATTTTCGGCTGCGGTGGCAGCAGCAGCCAAACCCGCACCACCAGAGCCAACCACGATTAAATCATATTCACCGTCATAGTTAGCAATGTCGCAAGCGGTAATTGTTTCCTTAAGGAGAGGATAATTGGCTAATTCCTGAACTTGGTTATTCGGCGTGTCTGACTGGGAAGCACCCGTAGCAGTATCGGTATCATCAGCTATTTCTATCCCGCTTGCTTTATTAGCTGCCTTAATGGCCGCTGTCCGCAATGCACCAGTGGAAATTGAGGCACCAGAGATTGCATCAACATCAACCGTTTTGGCTCGGTTAGCATTGGCAAGCCAAGTAGTAATGCCGGCGGCACCGATTGTGTTGGGCATGACATTTTCGGCCCAGATACGCTTAATTTTGCCAGTAGTTTCATCAACATCAACCACTGCTTTTATTTGGTTATGAAATCCCTGTTCTTCTGCACTGTATTGACTCATTAGTATTACCTCGTATTTCGTCTTTTGTTCTAACAAGTAGCTAATTATGATAAAAATTAACTTTTACAGCAAAATTATAGATGATATATATCTATAATAGAAATAGAAGTATTTTATGCTTAATAAGGAAAAACAATTATGGAAATTAATAAACTTAGGGTTTTTGTAAGTGTGATTGAAACGCAAAATTTCACGCGGACAGCGCAAAATTTACATCTTAGCCAGCCGAGTGTTAGTTATATTATTAAAGCCATTGAGGATGAAATTGGCCAGCAATTATTTATTCGTAATAAAAGACGCGTTGTACCAACAAAAAATGGCTTGATTTTTTATAATCAAATCAAGCCACTAATTAATAAATATTACTTAGCTTTGCAAAGCATTCAGATTAATGAAACTCAAGAAGCTAATATCATCAATATCGGTTGTGCAGTTACACCTTATCATATCAAGACTATTCCGGACTGGATAAAGAAATTTAGTTTGAAATATCCAAAAGTAAAGTTCAATGTCACCATCTTGGATCATAACAAGCTAAAGCAATACTTAGAAAATGAAGATATTGATATCTTTTTAACCAGTGAGGGTGATGCCAAAGATCTAAAAGGGACTACTTTTTATCCGCTGATGACCGATCACTTTTTTGCGCTTGTTCCACAAAATAATCCTCTCGCAAGTAAACGTCAATTGACGTTAACCGATTTTGACCGTCAAAGCTTGATTTTCATTGATAATAACATCGCCGGAGTCGAATTAATTAGGCTACAAAATAAGGTTAAAAATACTTGTCAAACGCTTAATATTACCTATACTAACGATATTGCCAGTGCCTTAATTCTAGTCAATGCCTTACAAGGTATCACATTTGGACTCAATTTTATTTATATCGGGTTAAATGAAGCACTCACCCAGGTGCCGTTACAGACTAGCCCAGAGGTAACTTATGGAGCTGTGATCAACAGCCATAATGAACGTAAAATCGTCAAGGAATTTATTAAGTTTATTCAAAATGAAGTCTAGAATTGACGCCAATACTATGCCTTTTTAGAGGCACCTGAACTAGCATCTACCGTCTTCTTAGTTTCATCGGGCACCAATTTTTGGCCAGTTTGATCTAGGTACCAGTTAATAATCGGTAATAAATCAACAATCCATTCTGTTACGCCAGCGTATTGGTCATTTTTATCCTTCATATCCTTGAATGAAGCAACCATGTATTCATTTTCACTCGGCTTAACTAGCTCATAGGTCTTGCCCGTTTTGGCATAATCCATGATTGCTTGAACATGGGGCAGAGAAGAACTTTGATGAACTTGAGCCAAAGTTTGTCCTAATTTTTCTGGCCAGCGGGGTGATAAAAGCATCTTCTTTGGAATTTCATTATTGCAGTAAACGTAGCGATCATCTTTATCGATTGTAATCAGTTCAAGTGGCAAGCAGTTAAAAACCGCATCAATTTGGTCAACCGTCATTAAGCCTTGATCTAGTTCAACGTAATCTGAACCTTTAGCAGCATTAACTTTTTTAGAAGTCTCAGTAACCCAACTACTGGTGGACTCTTCCGTATGTTCAACCATTTTTAATCCTCCATAATTTTTCCAAATTCAATTACACCAAAAGTATATTTTATTTATACTTATAAGTGAAATTAATATCAGTTATTAATAATAGGAATTACTTATAAGGAAAATACGATGGATATTAAACGATTAGTAACATTTATAAATTTAGTTGAAACACAGAATTTTACGCAAACCGCTAAAATAATGCACGTAACGCAGCCAACGGTTACTAACGATATCAATGCAATTGAGAACGAGCTAGGGGTAAAATTGTTTAATCGTAATAAGCGGTCTGTACATGTTACGCCAAACGGCTGGGCGTTTTGCCAGAAAATCAGACCACTTATTAATAGTTATTATTCCGCGGTGCAAGATATTCAGAAAAAGAATGCGGAGGATAGCTCACAGATAACTCTTGGCTATTCGTATTCTCTTTTTAATGACTTGTATTTACCGATTTGGATTAAACAATTTAAAAAAATTCACCCGGAAGTAAAATTTGTTTTAGAAAATCTTACTCATAATGAGTTAAAGCAGCGTCTATTGGCAGGTGAATTAGACGTAATGATCACAACCAGTAAAGAAAGTGCGGATTTAAATAGTATTAAAAGCTATCAGATTGAGTCAGAGACTTTTCAAGCAATTGTACCTAAAGCTAATCCTCTTAGTAAGCGGTCCTCATTAAAATTAGACGACTTTCAGGGCGAAAGAATGCTATTTTTAGATGGTAATTGGGCGGCCGTTGATTTAATTAGCTTGCAAAATCGCCTGATTCAGCTAAATGATCAACTAAACGTTACTTATGCGAGCGATTTGCCATCTCTTAATATCCTTATTAAAAGTGGTCAGGGAATTGCAGTAGGACTGTATTGTATCTACGCAGAGCTTGATGCCAGCTTGACATATGTGCCGCTAGAATGGGAGCCAACAGTTGATTTAATAATGATTATGCAAAAAAATAATGACCAAAGACTACCACATCAATTTATCAGGTTCATTCAAGACTTTGAGAAGCAGCGCATGCAAAAAAAGACACTTTAAAGTGCCTTTTTTTGTTGGTTTCACGTGAAACTTTGTAGCTATGATTTACTTAACTAAACTATAACTAGCTAGAAGATGCTTGCCGGTCATTGACTGTTCAAGATAATAGATTGTCTATTCAACTGTGTTTATTAAGTAGAAGAAAAAAAGATAATGAAAATATTGAGCTTGCGATAGTCACAAATAACTAATTGACACTTGTCTAGACAAGCTATATAATTTCTAAGAAAGCGATATCATTATCGTAATAGGCAAGATAAGCAAAAGAGGTTGAAAGATGAATAAGAAGATTAAATTGCTGGCACCAACTGCTGGCGAGGTTATTAATCTCAGCGATGTTAGTGATCCAGTTTTTGCACAAAAGACACTGGGTGAAGGCTTCGCGCTAAAGCCTAGTTCGGGAGAAATTGTTTCTCCGGTGAGTGGTCAGGTAGTGATGGTTGCTGAGACTAAGCATGCAATAAGCTTCAAAACAGCTGAAGGTATGGAGATACTAATCCATCTAGGCATTGATACAGTTGAACTTGACGGTAAGCCATTTACGATTAGCGTCAAAGCAAATGACCAAGTTAAGGCTGGTCAGAGCTTAGGGAAAATGGACTTAGATGCAATTAGTGCAGCTGGTAAAGAAAACACGGTAATTGTTGCGGTAACCAATACGGCAACAGTTTTAGCTGATATCGAGCTTAAAAAGGGGCAAGTTGCTGCAGGCGATTGTGCCGCAGTAGTTACCCTGAAAGAAGCAAAACAAGCGACGAAAAATTCTAAGGAATCAAAATACCAAGCAACGGCTAAAGCAATCGTTGATGCAGTAGGCGGTGCAGATAATGTTAAGAGCGTTATTTACTGTTTTACAAGGTTGCGCTTTACTTTAAAAGACGACAGCATTCCTAATGACGATGAAGTTAGTCAAATAAATGGAGTCTTAGACGTAGCCCGTGCTAATAACCAATACCAAGTTGTGATTGGGCAAACTGTTGACGATGTTTATGACGAAGTGATTAAGCTGCTAGGGCCAGATTTTGCGGTCCAAGAGCAAACCGGCACCGTTGACAATTCGGCTGCTAAACAAAACTTGAGTTTTGGCGGCAAAATCAAGAATGCTTTCTTCCAATTAATCGGGGTTATTACGGGATCAATGATGCCGGTAATTGGGTTGTTAGCTGCCAGTGGTATGTTAAAAGGTATTCTTAATATCTTAACCAATTTTTGCCACATGTCGACGAATTCGCCAACATATACCATTATTAATGCGATGGGGGATGCAGCCTTTTACTTTTTGCCTTTAATCGTTGGCTTTACTGCAGCCCAAAAATTAGGTTCTAACCCGGTTATTGTTGCTATTATTGGTGGTTTCCTAATTTATCCTGATTTAGTAAAAATTTATGCCAGTGGCAAGTTTAGTTATTTCCTTGCTGGTGTAGGGATTAATGCCAATTTCTTCGGTATCCCAATTCATATTCCGCAATACACCTATTCAATCTTTCCGATGATTTTTGCGGCTTGGATGGCTGCCAAAATTGAACCGTGGATTAAAAAATGGATGCCAGTTACATTACGGCAGATTTTTACCCCGTTGGTTGAAATTTTCTTAGTCGGGATGACGGTTTTAATTATCGTCGGGCCAGTGATTTCCTTTATTTCTGAAGGAATTGCAACAGTTCTGCAATGGTTATTAACTGTTAACACCGCATTGTCTGGTTTGATTATTGGTGCGTTCTACCAAGTTCTGGTTATCTTTGGTCTGCATTGGGCGGTCATCCCAATTATTGCCAATGATATTGCATCTACCGGACACAGTGTTTTGAATGGAATCGTTTCGGTAACGATGATTGTGCAAGGTGCTGGTGCCTTAGCCGTTTGGTTCAAGACTAAGCATAATCCTGAATTAAAAGGTTTATCACTTAGTGCAGCTATTTCAGCAGCAGTTGGTATCACTGAACCAGCGATGTATGGGGTCAACTTAAAATATGGTCGCGTCTTTATTACTTCCAGCATTGGAGCAGCGATCGGTGGTTTAGTCAATGGCCTACTAAAAGTTGATATGTATGGCTTTACTGGTAGTTTGATTGGTTTTCCATCATTTGTTGCTAAGGCAGGGCAAGGCAACCCGAACAACCTGCTTAATTTCTGGATTGCTTCAATCGTGACAATTATCGCTGCCTTTTTACTAACCTACTTCTTTGGTTACCAAGAAGGCGATGCAACTAGTCCAAAACAGGCACCGAAAAAGAAAAATCTAGCTGATCTATAAGCAATTATTTTAAGTAAAAAAGCTTAATTAATTTGATAAACCATATGGAAAGAATAAGACTAACTCAGATAGATTAATCAAGAACTTGATTAACTTCTTGTGCAAAATTGATTTACCCATGCTAAAATATAGTCATAAAGAAAAAGAAGCCTTGCAAAAGCAAGACCTCTTATCTGAATTTCAAGCAGCCGCTTTAAAGGCGGTTGACTAAAAGTTATAGGTTAATCAAAAAGACCTGTCCCATAACTCGCCAAAGTTATTGTTGGGACGGTCTTTTTGTTTATTTGCGTTTGTCGATATCCGTCAACAAGACAATAATAAACGTGGCAAATGCCAGCGCTAATTCTAGTGCATGTTGCACGCTAGTCACATAACTTCCGAATAACTGCTACATTGACTCACTCAAAAACTGTTTAGGCGACATACCATAGACTGAATAAAATGCATTGTACAAATTGCGGTAAGTTTTAAAGCCGGTTTCTTGTGCAATCTGCTCAAGAGAGCGTTTGCCCTTTTGTGCCTCGAGTACTACTTTTTCAAGTCTAATAATATCCAGAATTTCTTTAAAATTGGTTCCTAGGTTTTTCTTAATGACTTTAGAACAATAACTTGGTGAATAGCCCAAAAACTTTGCCATATCAGTTAAAGTAATACTTTTGGAATAATTGATATTAATGTAATCAATTGCCTTGTTTAAAATGCTGATGCTTTTATCATCAGCATTATTTTTATTTACTTTAACAGAATATGAGGAAATGAGCTCTTTTAAAATCAGTAGACCAGAAGAATATAAGTCTAAAAAGTATTGAATATTTTTGGGATGATTTTCGGTTTGATATATTGCCTGATTAAATAATGCAATTATTCGTTCACTAGCTTCTTGCTCAGTAGGGAAGTTAATGTCTTTAAAGATAAATACTTTATCAAATTGATTATTCGTGACTAGTTTTAAAAAAGATAATGGCAACTGAATACAAAGTACCCAGTTTTTAGATAGGCTCCTAGTTGAATGAATAATGTTGGGATTAATAACTACAAATTCATTTTTATGTAGAAGATAAGTTTTATTTTGTAGGGTAATCTTTAGTGTACCTTCTTTAACAAAAAGAATTTCAGTGCTTTGATGCCAATGCGGTGCAATAATGCGATCAAGATTTTTTGCTCTGAAACTGAAAATCTTAAAAGGAATCATTGCCGCATGTGTAATTTCTTCATATTTAATCATTAGTTAAAACCTCTATTGCTAGTATTTTACTTTAATAGAACAAAAAGTTACAGGTTAGTCTGCTTTTTTATGTATGTTGAACAAGTAAAATCAAAATTATAATAGTTAATAAGTAAATAAGCGCTTAACAGCTTTAAAAAGGTAATGATAAAAATGAATCAAAAAGAAATAATACGTTTGTTAAAAGACATGAGTTTAGACGAAAAAATAGGTCAACTAATTCAATTATCTGGTGAGTTTTTTAGTGCTAATGATATCTCAATTGGGCCAATTGAGAAACTAGGAATTTCAAAGAAAATGGTTGACTTGACAGGTTCAATACTCAATGTAGTCGGTGCAAAAGAAACGCACGAAGTACAAGAAAGACAGATGCAAAAGCAACCCCATCATATCCCAGTGTTATTCATGTCAGATGTAATTTACGGTTATAAAACAATTTTACCGATTCCTTTAGGCTTGGGAGCAACTTGGGATTTAAAAAATGTGCGCCAAGCTTTTGTAAACGCTGCTGATGAAGCTTCGGCAGCTGGCAATCACGTTGCCTTTGCACCGATGGTTGACGTTGTTCGTGATGCTAGATGGGGACGAGTGCTTGAGTCGCCAGGTGAGGATCCGTATTTAAATGCTAGATTTGCGGAAAACATGGTTAACGGCCTACAAGAAAATTTAAAAAATAAAAAAGGCCAGGCTGCCTGCGTTAAGCACTATGCTGCTTATGGTGCAGTTGAAGGTGGTAAAGAATATAACTCAGTAGATATGTCGATAAGCAATCTGTTTCAGAACTATTTACCGCCTTATAAAGCGGCTGTTGCTGCTGGCAGCGAAATGGTGATGACATCTTTAACAACACTTAACGGTGTGCCAGCCACTGCTAGTAAAGCACTTTTATCTACAATTTTGCGCCAAAAATGGGGCTTTGATGGTGTGATTATTTCAGATTATGCTTCGATTTTTGAACTGATTAAGCACGGATTTGCAGCAAATGAGATTCAGGCTAGTGAAGAAGCTTTCAACGCTAGCGTTGATATTGATATGAAATCGCCATGTTATGCTAATGGCTTACAGCCCTTAGTTACTAACGGTCAACTTGATGAAGAAAAAATCGATCAGGCTGTTTTACGTGTTCTTAATTTGAAAAATCGATTGGGCCTTTTTGAAGATCCATTCTACGGTGCGAGTCCTGAGCGTGAGGCTAAAAGCATTCTAACCTCTACGAAAAGACAACATGCGCGAAAATTAAGTCAAGAATCACTGGTTTTATTGCAAAATGATAACCACGTCTTGCCCCTAAATAAAGAGCAAAAAGTTGTGCTAATTGGTCCATATGCTAGTCGTAAGACCCTAATTGGCATGTGGGCGATTCATGGCAATCCGCAAGATACAATTACTATTGCTGATGGAATGAAGAGATTTATTCCTGATTTGAAAGTATATCAAGGGACAGATCTGCAGAGAAGTAAAAAGCTACTGAAGAATCTTGGCTTTCTTAATGAAAAAGAAATTGCTGAAGCTATTTCAACGCCGAAGCAGGAACAAAAAAATAATCAAGAAGCACTTGAAGCTGCTAAAAAGGCTGACACAGTGGTATTAGCTTTAGGCGAAGAAACTTATGAGGATGGAGAAGCAGGTTCTAAAACAGACTTGCGCTTACCGAAAAATCAACGTCAATTAATTGATCAATTGGCTAATTTAGGCAAGAAGATTATTTTGGTTTTAATAAATGGTAGACCGCTAGTATTAAATGATATTAAAGATAAAGTTGATGCAATAATTGAGGCTTGGTTCCCAGGAACAGAGGGGGGAAATGCGATTGCCGATGTACTTTTTGGGGAATGCAATCCTTCTGGCAGGCTGACAATGGAATTTCCTTATTCTAGTGCTGAAGAGCCGTTATATTACAATCATTTATCAACTGGTAGGCCAGAAAGCAATTCACAGCATAAAGGTAGATTTGTTTCTAAGTATTTAGATTGTCCTTCAGGTGCATTGTATCCATTCGGCTATGGTTTGTCTTATTGCGATGTGGACTACAGTAGTCTGCAATTAAGTGCAAACGAAATTACACCTGATCAGGATATCAAGGTTTCAATTAACGTGACTAATACTGGAAAATGTTCAACAACTGAAACGGTGCAGCTATATTTTAGAGATGAGGTAGCATCTGTTGCTCAGCCAGTTAAGCGATTAATTAATTTTCAAAAAGTCCAGTTAAAACCAATGGAAAAGAAGCCTGTAGAATTTGTACTTTCGCTCAGTGAATTAAGCTTTTTTGATAATACTGGAAATGAAAAAATAGAACCAGGATTTTTCACAATTATGGTGGGACCCAACTCTCGGGATGTTTCTTCTGCTAGATTGTATTTTGCTGGTTAAACACAAATGACAATTTTTTACATGTTTTTAGCGTGAAACATGTATAGGATTAAGCTTATCAAGCGCTTACAATTATCGTGCAAAGTAAAAATTGTACTTAAGGAGGAGAGAATGATGGCTTCAAAAGAGAACCAAAAAATTGCCAAACAAGTCTTTGACGCGATTGGTGGCAAAAATAATATTGTGTCAACTGCTCATTGTGCTACGAGGCTAAGGCTAGTCGTTCATGACCGAACAAAAGTTGATGAGAAGAAGTTAGATCAAATCGATAAAGCTAAAGGACATTTTTTTACGTCTGGGCAGTATCAAATCATTTTTGGAACGGGGCTCGTTAATGACGTCTATGAGGCAGTTAAAGAAGCAGGCGCAGCAACGACAAGTAGCGCAGATTTAAATGATGTTGCCGCAGAAAAATCAGGTTGGTTCCGCAAGGCAATCAGAATGTTTGCAGATGTTTTTGTTCCGATTATTCCAGCACTAGTTGCAACGGGTTTGTTTATGGGACTAAAAGGGCTGATTACTCAACCGCAGATCCTGCAAATTTTTGGCATGACGCCTAAACAAATACCAGCACAATTTAATACTTATTTTAGTATTCTTACCGGAACTGCTTTTGACTTCTTACCTGTTTTGGTCTGCTGGTCAGCATTTCGCGTATTTGGCGGTAGTCCTATTTTAGGGGTATTACTAGGGCTAATGTTAGTTAATCCGTCTTTGCCATCTGCTTGGGATGTTGCCCAGGGAACTAAGCCTGCATTAATGTTTTTCGGTGTGATTCCAGTTGCAGGGTACCAGGCCTCTGTTTTACCAGCTTTTATTCTGGGCTTTTTAGGAGCAAAAACAGAAAAGTGGATTCATAAACATGTGGTCAATTCCTTGGACTTAATCGTGACGCCTTTTGCAACGCTACTGATAATGAGTATGCTGGGGCTGTTTATTGTTGGTCCCATCTTTAGATCAGTAGAGCGGGGAATACTTTATGCGACTGAGTGGATTGTTCAACTACCATATGGTTTAGGCGGCCTCATTTGGGGCGGTATCAATCAGATGGTTGTCGTTACTGGATTGCATCATGCCTTGAATATTGTTGAAATTCAATTGCTAGCGAATACGCACTGGAATCAGGTTAATCCTATCAGTTCTGCTTCAATTGCAGCGCAAGCTGGTGCAGTTCTTGCGGTCGCTGTAAAAAGCCATTCAAGTAAGATTAAGCAAATAGCTTTTCCATCAACCATTTCAGCTTTACTTGGTATCACTGAACCGGCAATTTACGGCATAAATATTAGATTCTTAAAGCCATTTTTGTTTGGCTGTGTTGGAGGAGCAGCAGGAGGATTTCTTTCAAGTATTTTCAACTTAAGGGCAACAGGCATGTCAATTACGGTTATTCCCGGAATATTACTATTTCTTAATCAGCAATTGCCTTTATATATCTTGGTTTGCCTAGTTGGCTTTGGGGTTGCATTTACACTAACTTACTTTTTTGGCTATAACGATCGGATGTTAAAAGAAGAACGATAGAAAATAAGTAAAGGACTGTTTGATTACCAATAATTAAACGGTCTTTTTGTTGTTGAGGATAATTAAATGACTGATAGAAGAAAAGAGTTTAGAAATTTAGTATCTAATTTAAGTTCGGTACCTCAAAATGTGATAACTGAGCAAAAAAAGCGTGTTGGCCAATCTCCATATCGTCAGCAATTTCATCTGGAAAGTATAATGGGGCAGCTAAATGATCCTAATGGTTTTTCTTTTTTTGCTGGCTATTACCACTTGTTTTATCAATCTTTCCCCCTTAAATTTACGCAAAATCCCACTTATTTTGAGCAGGGTTGGCAACACTTAAAATCAAGAAACTTAATTGATTGGCAGGATTTAGGCCAAGCAATGGCCAATGACACTAAATATGATCAATATGGCGTTTATTCAGGAAGTGCAATTCAAGCCAATAATCGTTTATTTTTAATGTATACGGGAAATTCGTGGATTGGGACTAACACGCCACACTGGCACCGGATGCCGACTCAATTAGGAGCCTGGATGGATCGAAATGATTGTGTGACTAAATTAAAAAGTCCCTTAATTAAGGGTCGAATCAAAGGCTATACTGGTCACTTTAGAGATCCAAAGATTTTTCAGAAAAAAGGAATATATTATGCTGTAATTGGGGCACAGAAAACTAATCAAAAAGGGACAGTTCTGCTATATAAGAGTCAAGACTTATTGACTTGGGAAAAAATAGGAGAAGTCAAAACCAATTTTGATAAAAACATGGGCTATATGTGTGAATGTCCAGATTATTTTGAACTTGCGCATCATGGTGTCCTCCTTTTTTGTCCGCAAGGACTTAATACGAAAAATAATCGTTTTCTTAATCAATATCAGGCTTGTTATTCTATCGGACAACCCTTAAATCTAAATACTGGTCTGTTTACCGGCACCGAGTTTAATGAGATTGATCAGGGATTTGACTTTTATGCTCCGCAAACAATGCTCACACCTGATGGGAGAAGGGTTTTAATTGCTTGGATGAGTATCTTAAATGGTAATGATCCAACAGTAGATTATGACTATACTGGCTGCTTAACTTTTCCACGGGAATTAACTTGTGATGGCAAGTATCTTTACCAAAAGCCAATTGATGAGATTAAAGACTTAGCCATTGCACAATTGATTGCCGAAAAAACGGTTAGGCAAGAGAAAAAAATTGCCGAGGGCAGGAATCAACGAGACCTAAAATTGACCATAAAATGTGGCTCAAAATCAATTTTTGTCCTTGATTTATTTAGTGATGATAAAAATAGTAAACACTTGCGCCTAATACTAAATGCTATTAAAAATCGCTTTATCGTTAACCGAGCTAATGCAGGTGCTAATTTTGAAGATGAATATGGAACTGAACGCAGTTGTGCAATTGATTTGAGTAAAAAAATTCAATTACGGATTTTGCAGGACACGTCTTCTGCCGAAATCTTTTTAGAAAATGGTAAATATGTTTTTACGATGAGAGTTTTTACTTCAATTGAACAAAATAAAATATTCGTAACAAGTTTGAATGAAGCGACCAAAATTGAGTATGAAATTAATTGTTTGCGAGCAATAAAGAGGACTGGTAATTAGAGACTTGCCCGTTTTATTTGCAGGCCTAAATTGCCTAAAAGTTGTCACCGTGATTAAATAAAGAAAATATAGATTAGTATTGAACGGGAGATAAACCATGAAAATTTTGGTAATTGGAGCACATGGTCAGATTGGCCGGCAGTTAGTACAGATTTTACAAGCAAAGGAAAACTGCCAAGTAATTGCGGGCTTGCGCTCAGCTAGCCAACAGGAAGAATATCAACAACAAAATATTATGACTGCGTATGTTGATTTGACAAAAGCGCAAGCACAACTTGAACAAGTGATGCAAGGAGTCGACGTAGTCGTATTTGCTGCTGGCTCAGGTGGAAAAACTGGTGCGGATGCAACGATGATGATTGACCTTGATGGTGCGGTTAAGGCAATTAATGCTGCTGAAAAGACAAATGTTAGTCGGTTCATCATGATTAGTTCAATTAAGGCCAATGACCGAGGCTTTTGGTCAGATAATGTTCCACCTAGAGCTCCAGAAAGCTATTATTACGCAGCCAAGTACTATGCCGATGAGTGGCTTTTGCACAGTTCTTTGGATTACACGATTCTGCGGCCAGCAAGATTAATTAATCAACCTGCTACTGGAAAAATTCAGATAGCTTCACAATTGACGCAGTCAATAGATGATATAAGCATTACTAGAGCAGATGTTGCCGAAACGGTTGCTACTATTATTGAAAGTTCTAGATTGCATAAGCAGCAATTTGATTTAGCTAACGGTGATACACCGATTGCGCAGGCAGTTGAGCAATTCAACTAAACAAGTTATTAAATTAGGTGAATAAAAATGATAATTGATACCAAAAAACTCCAGAAGGAAGTTCTTGATAATAAAAGAAGACATAATTTTAATACGACAGATATCAAGTTTGAATTGCTGCTATTGTATGGCGAAGTAAATGAGCTGTTTAAAGGCTGGCTTAAGCAAGATGATGATAATATCAATGAAGAATTAGCAGATGTTGGTATTTTTTTGCTGGGTATATCCGAAATGTTGGGAAGCGACTTAGGAAAAGACATAGTTGATAAAATTGAAATAAATAAAAACAGGATTTATAAAAACGGAGTAAAAGTAAGTAAAAAATAGTCCGAAAACAAAGAGTCTGGGAAGAAACTAGCTCTTTAAGCAAAAAAGAAGCAGCCAAAACACCGAAAAAGTGTTTTAGCTGCTTTTTGCTTCTTTCTGCCCGCTAAAGTTGACTATTAGGATCACTCCTTTGCCAATATTTTTTCATATTCTTTTGTCTTTTGACGTTGCATTAATTCTGTTAGCCTAAATAAGAATGCTAATATTAAAAATAAATGATATAATTAATTAAGACTTTTATGACTGGCTCATTATAGGTTGTGTCAATTTCGTTGTGGGGATGAAATTGACAGTTTAATCTTATTGAGTGGAGACATAATGATAATTAAAACGGAAAATTTAACAAAACAATATCAGAAAGTAACTTCCGTCGACTTTTTTCACCGAACAAAACAAACTATTGCTGCGGTTAAAAATGTTTCTTTGCAAATTAACCAAGGCGATCATGTGGGTCTTGTTGGCCTAAATGGTTCAGGCAAATCTACCTTAATCAAAATGATCTTAGGAATTTTGCAGCCTAATGGAGGTAAAATTACAACTTTTGGTGTGAATCCAGTTGATAATCGACAAATAAATGCCCGCAAAATTGGTGTCGTGTTTGGGCAAAGAAGTCAGTTACGCTGGGACTTGCCGGTAATGGATACCTTGCTATTAAACCGGGAACTTTACCAGGTAGATAACAAAGACTTTCATAGCAGACTGAACCAATTAACTAAAACGCTTGGTGCTGAGGACTTTCTAAGTCAGCCAGTGCGTACGCTTAGTTTAGGTCAACGAATGAAAGTAGAATTTATTGCGGCCTTAATTCATGATCCTGAACTAATTATTCTTGATGAACCAACAATCGGTCTTGATGTTTTAACTAAAAACAGTCTGATTGCTTTTTTAAAAGGGCTAACAAATAAAACAATTATTTTCACCTCGCATGATCTAATTGAAGTGGAGCAGACGTGCTCCCGAATCATGATTATGAATGCGGGTAATTTGGTGCTCAATCTTGACAGCGCAAAAATTGCCAATTTAGCAGTACCAGCGACGATTACTTTTACTAGTAGCAGCAGTAACTATGCTGATTTACGCCAAACGTGGCCCCAATTAATGCAGCTTACAAACGGTGACTTTCAACTAGCTGACATTGAACAAAAAAATATTAAAGAAATTCTGAGCCAATTAACTGCCAGTGTTCCAATTGAGAATATTGAAGTTAAAAATAATAAGCTTGAATACTTGCTCAGTCATATTGCAGGGGGTAATGCCCATGAAATATAGATTGACCTTAATGAAAATAGGTATCAAAAATGGTTTTGCATCGAAATCTGCCTTAGTTTTTTGGCTTTTTTCAGCGCTAATTTCATTTATTGTCCAGTATTTTTTGTGGAAAGCTGTTTTAATAGGACGGCCAAACGCAGTTTTTCGGCAGACAGTTAGTTATCTGTTATTAATGCAGTTATTAACGATTTTGTTTCCTAAATCTAGCTATACGCTTAACGATAAGGTACGTTCGGGTGATATTGCGCTTGATTTGCTAAAGCCACTGGCTGTTCGAACTCAGTTACTCTGGGAAAGTTTAGGTTATTCTATTGCTAAGTTTTTAGTAATTGGCTTAGTCATTTTAGTACTTTATTTTTGGCTCCTAAACTTCCAAGTCTCTTTATCAGCGATATTAATGGTCATAGTAGCTGGTTTCTTAGCGTACTTTTTATATTTTGAGTTAGAACTAATTCTGGGAACATTCTCTTTTTATACATATAGTATTTGGGGAATTTCTACCTTTAAGGAAGCAGTTTTGCTTGTTCTTGCCGGAAATGTTTTTCCAGCTAACTTCTATCCAGATGCTTTAAAAACGCTGTCTTCTTATTTGCCGTTTCAGTATTCGTTTGGTGCGGTCGGAATGTTGGCTGAAACACCATCTTGGTCATTTTTTAGCCAAGTAGTGCTGATCCAAATTTTATATTTATTACTATTTAGCTTCGTGTATAAGTACCTTTTTAAGCATGCAGTTACTAAAACAGTAGTTCAAGGAGGCTAAAAATGAGATATCTAAAATTGTTTTTTGCCTATTTAAAAGTTAATTTAAAATCTCTTGCTGTTTATGATCTTGATTTTTACTTTGCGATTGCTGGCATGATTATTCAGAATGTACTTAATATTGTTGCTTTAAGGTTTATTTTCAATTTAGTGCCACGAATCAAAGGCTATAGTTTTGAGCAATTACTGCTTACTTATGCCTTGGCGACGCTAGCATTTGCAATCTTTCGCTGCTTTTTTATTAATGCGCTTAATATTTCGGACTATCTTCATCAGGGTAAGCTTGATACGATTCTAATTAAACCGGTTAGCCCGCTTTTCCAGCTAATCAATGAGCGTGTAGATGAAGACGCGTGGGGTGATTTGCTGGTTGCACTTTTATTGTTAGTGCTGGTTGATATTCGGCTGCATAATCCCTGGTACATAACGGTGATGTTTATTTTTATTTCACTGTTTACTTCTTTAATTTTCTTAAGCTTAGCAATTCTGGGCAATATTGTCTCACTTTGGTCTAATGGTTTAGCCGACTTGGCTGAAACCACGTTTGACTTTTTTGAGATGAGCAAGTACCCGTTATCAATCTATGCGGAAGGATTTAGATTGGTTTTAACTTTTGTGTTGCCATTAGGTTGGGTAGCCTCAATTCCGCAAGAAAAAATTGCTCAAGAGCATGAATGGATTTGGCTGGGAATTATTCCGGCAGTTTGTATTTTATTCTTTTTACTTATTTACCAATTGTGGCGACTCTTTTTACAGAGATACCAAAGTACTGGTAGCTAATTTAAGTAAGTAAAAAGCCTTTGATTTTTCAGTCAAAGGCTTTTTTTCTTAGGAGTTTTCTTCGGCTAATTGACCTGCAGCCTGATGAATTACTTGCACACTATTGATAACAAAGGGGAAACCAACATAAGGCAAAAGCTGGATTACTGACCAAATTAATTCACTTTCGGTATTGCCAGCCCTTAAGCTTCCGCGTGCATGGGCCTTGATTTGAAATTCAACATTTAATGTAATAAGAGCTAGTAATTCATAGCGTTCACGGTCGCGAACCGGCAAAGTCTTCCGGTTATAAAAATCATTAAAAAAGTGCTGTGTTAACGCATATGGAATAAATTGACCTGCTTCATCGGGCAAATCTTTTAGTAAGTTTTTGATTTCTGTACTGTAAAGCCTACTTTGCACTCTAGCGCCAAAATCCTGATCGGTGGCGGTTTCAGTTAGAAACAGCTGAACTTGATGCTGAGCAAAAACTTTTTGAATAGAAGGCAATGCCTGCTCAACTTTTAATGTGCCGATAACAGGCACTAATTGGTAAATTACTTCGGCAATTGTTTCAGGCTCAACCTGCTTATTTAGTGCTTGCTCAACTTGATCAGGTAGCTGCTTAATTATTCCCTGGGTAATACTAGCAATTATTGGAATTAAAAAGCGATCTTTTTGTAAATGCTTTGTACAATGATTGTTAACATCACTAACAAAAGGGGCAACTAGTTGGTTAAATTCTTCGATAAGTGCTTTATTCACAGTATTCTCTCCTTTATCAACTAAATTCTAGTGTGAATTATTTGTAGTGTAAAATGCTTATCGTGCATGATCAAAGATAATTTTAAGTAATTATAACGGTTAAAAGATTGACTCCTTTAGCAATTTTAAAAATAGCTCCGCTACAGGTGATAGACTGACCTCGCGTTTCCAGACGACTTTAATTGGGTATTGCAACTGGGGCGCAAGCTTTCTAAAAGTGACGCCAGAGCCGGGTGAAGTGTTAACTAGGTTATCCAGGGTTAGCATCAGTGCAGCATTATTTTTGACCAGCAAAGTGCCATTGAAGTTTAGATTATAAGTACCAATAAAGTTGACCTTTTCTTTGTAATTGCCCAGCCAATTTTGAAAAGTATGAAAATTGACCGCCTGCTGTGAATTTAAAACTGACCGACCAGCTAAGTCCTGCGGCGTAATCATTTCTTGTTTGACTAGCGCGTCGCTAGTATTCATTAATACGCCCCAAGTGTCTTTTTCAGGCAAAGTTAAAGAGGCGTAATTTGGTGTGGGTGCATCCCCAATAATAACCGCAAAATCAACTGTGCCGTTAGTTAGCTTACGTTCAGCATAACTATAGTCGCCGCTTAAAAGGTGAATTTTAACGGTTGGGTGCTCTTTAATAACCGCACTCACAACATTCATGATGCGCTGCATACCAATACTTTCGCCAGCAGCAATGGTTAAGTCGCCACTAATAAAAGAAGATGATTCTAGATTGCTTTTAGTCTTGGCAGTTAAAGCCAAGATTTCTTTAGCTTGCTCTAGTAGGTATTGTCCAGCAGGAGTAAGCGTCAATCGCCGTGACTTGCGGCTAAATAACTTAACGCCTAATTCATCTTCTAGATCCGCAATTTGTCTAGACAATGCGGGTTGGGAGATTAACAGTTTTTGTGCTGCGTGTGTCATATTGCCTTCTTGTGCAACCGCAACGAAGTAATTTAAAACTCGTAATTCCATTTTCCTTCTCTTTATATGTTTATCTGTTTTTAGTTAGTGATTTTTGACTATTTTTTAATGCAAATTGGTTATGTTTAGTAATCATTAATGAGTATTTCACATCGGTAAAGTAAGTATCTACAATTAAGATATCATCATCTTTTAACTAGTATTGAAAGGAGTCTTTCAAATGAATGAATGGTCAAAAGTGGTCCTAGATAATTTTATTCATGACGAGACGATTAAAATTGAGCCTTTTTATGAAGATGGCAAAACTCACGCCACACCGGTAACGATTTGGTTTGTGATTATTGCAGGTAGAATTTATATTAGGGCATATCACGGACACGATTCTAAGTGGTATCAAGCAGCCGTAAAGCAAGGTGCAGGTCAAATCACAGCTGGCAATCAAACTTATCAAGTTAACTTTACTGCTGCTAGCAACAATACTGAAATGGGTCAGCGAATAAATCAGGCATATCATCAAAAATATGAGGGTCAGAGTCCATTAGAAGGGATGACTTCTCCGGCGGCAATTAAAGCAGCAATATGTATTATGCCAAAGCAAGATTAAGCTAGTCTAGAAGATATTAGTAAGCGAAAAGCTCCGACTACTAGGAAGTTTAAGGTGCTAAATTGGAATAGTAGTAAGCCGGATCCGATCAACTGTGCAACCAAATAAATGATACCATTAATGCTATTTTTCAAAGCCTTCGGCATCAGCAAGTTCTTCGGTATCAACAATTAGAGGCATTTCGAGCCTACCGAAATAAAAGCCGGCAATATCTGACATTAGGTTAATTCCGATAACAATTAAAACTAAATTACTACCAGCAAAGCTACGTTTAAAAAGTAAACTAACAATGATATATGGTCTAAAGCAAATGCTGGCTAAGAACCTAGCGATTGTAAGTTTTTGCTAGCTTTTTTACAAAATAGCCATAGTTTTATACCTCCTAATCAATAAGAAATTTAAGTGCTTGTCAATATATAAGATATAACATGGGTATAATCAATATGGATTGAAGAATAGAAAAAACAATAGGACGATTTTAAAGCAGTATTGAATAGATTATGGTAGGTTGTTAATTTGAAGTTAATAACAAAATATTATTGTTAAGAAAGGGAGCTTTTTTGTCAGTAGGGGAATTACTTAAAAAATATCGAATCGAGAAGATGAAGACACAAAAAGAATGGGCTGGCAATGTAATTAGTCCATCATTTTATGCCAAGGTGGAAAAATATTCATCATATATTTGTAGAAGATCTACTTGCGTTACTTCATTTTAATTATATACTTAAGACATAAACGAATAGGTATATACATCTAAATTAAGAAGCAATATTATGAATGATTCGTTACGTGGCACACCAATTATTATTTTTTTCAGTGAATGAAATCGCATTTTGGAAATTAATGATGTTGACAGATGTGCAATAAGTTTAGATGGATTACTTATAAAGTTTAGGCAAAAATAATTAGATTTTATAAGGTATAAATTATGAAGATAAAACTTAGTAAAATTGTTCCTATTTCAATAGGCATTATATTATTAATAATTGCGATAAAAGATTTTTCTCCTTGGCGTAGTCCAAGGGAAATAATAATAGGACTATTAACATTAGCAGTGGCATTATGGCCCACAAGTAAAAATCAAAAATCAACTTCTTCTGAAACTGATTACTTAGTTGATCACAAAGTTGTAGTTTATTCAGAGCGTATTTATTTAGCAATGTTCTTCGTCTTTATAGTTTTATACTACTTAGATGGGAAAAATATCTTACTGGGTGTTATATCTATTTATTCATTATTACTTTGGCTTGTTCAGCAGGTAATAATAATTGTTTTAGACTTATTAAAAAGTAAAAGAAAATAATTAATTTTAGAGGCATACTCTATAAAAAGGCTAGCTTAATTCCACCAATAAAGCGCAAAGACGGCATTAGAAGTATAACGAAGCTGATATAAATTGGATAGGTACTTTTGTCTTTTGGGCCGCGTAAAAGACTTATTGTTAAGTCAAATTATACTTTGTTTAAAGTAAAAAATTGGGAGATTAACAGGATGAAAATAGCAGAAGCAGCGCAAAAAACTAACGTAACTCCAGTTACCCTGCGCTATTATGAAAAAGTTGGCTTAATTCCGCCAATAGAGCGCAAAGACGGCATTAGAAATTATAGCGAAGCTGATTTAAATTGGATTGACTTTATCAGATGCATGCGTCAAGTGAGAATTCCCGTTAATGACTTACTCGAATATACTAAATTGGTTCAAAAGGGCACGGATACTAGAAAAAACCGGCGCGCAATTTTAGTTAAAGAATTAGAAAAACTTGAACAAGAAAATCACAACATCCAGCAAACAATTACGCGCTTAAAAACTAAAATCACTTTGTACGATCAGGGCAAAATTAAGTAAAGTGTTATTTTTTATTTTGCCCATAAAAATTTAACCAGTAATTGAGCTACCTGCTTGTTTTCATGTAGCTTGCTGTGCTGAGCATTTTGCCCGTGAAATTCGTGTTCTTGGTAAGAACGTGCGCGTTTACTAACTAAGTAACGGTAAGAGCGGGAAGAGTTATTGTCAACTGAACCATCTGTTCCGTTACCAGTATTACCGTAGATATTTAGTACGCGGGCATTTTGCGGGAAAGTCCTTTTTAAAGGCAGTAGTCCTTTGTAGCCAGTATCCATTTTTTCTGGCTTACCATTTTTCGTTAAAATAGTATGCTTGGGTGCGCCGAGTTCGCCAAGATAGCCGTTATAATGGCCTGCAATAGAAACTTGTTTATTCAATTGCGGCATTTTGGAATTAGCTGCATTATTTTTTAAATAATAGGCAATTTGCAGGTTGCCCATGGAATGACCGACTAAATTGATTTTATTAAAATGGTATTTCTTCTGCAGCGCTACTACTACGTCTTTAACGTAATTACTACTTTTAGTTAAAGCACGAGCCTGATCGGTTTCATCTGGGAAAATACTTTTATTATTAAGTAAGTTAACCTCAATGATGGGATTTTTAGCATTAGCACTGATGGTCCTATCAAACGTAACTTTACCGTCTTGACTAACGTCAGCTCTTATAATTGAGTTAGTCGCATTACAAGCGCGGGCATAATTTGTCATGCTTTCTTCTGCATGATAGCTGCTGCCCCAACCATGAACAAAGATGGTGGGAGTAGCAATTGTTTTAGCTGGATTTTGCTTTTGCTCTGCCTTATTAAAGAAGAGCCACCAGCAAGCTAGTAACACAAAAATTGCTAACAAGCCGCTCAGAACTATCTTGCTTTTTTTCGTCATTTTTTATCCTTAGTAGACTTTGAGAGTCTAAAGTATATTTTTAATATCAGCTGTAATTTGCTTAACCGTTAAATGATTATCCTGGTAGATTTGCTCAACAGGAGTTTGATCGGTATAAACCCGCTTTTGCCCGTAATTAAGGACTTTGACATCTTTTTGACCAAGATAAGAAGCTACTTTTTGACCAAAACCGCCGTCTAAGGTGTTATCTTCCAAGGTAACAATGACTTCGTGGTTAGCTGCTAGCTTGTCTAAAGCTGCCTGATCCAAAATATTGGCGGAAACAGGATTGACTAATGTTGCATTTAGTGCGGTAGCAACTTGTTTTCCGAGGCCGTAGAAGTCGCCTAGGGCAAGAATTGCAACCTTTTGCCCA
This sequence comes from Lactobacillus panisapium, assembly GCF_019469265.1. Classification (NCBI taxonomy): domain Bacteria; kingdom Bacillati; phylum Bacillota; class Bacilli; order Lactobacillales; family Lactobacillaceae; genus Lactobacillus; species Lactobacillus panisapium. The sequence goes on from NZ_CP048268.1 coordinate 93,341, forward strand.
GGATTGATGCGGTATGTTAATTCGCTATAATCGGTGGCAACTTCTTGGTCATCACTGACAGGAACGTTAGCGGGTAATTTAATGGCAACTGGATGCCTTCTTTGCTTGATTGCCCATTCAAGCATTGCTTGTTCTTCTTTTAAAGTCGTTGGGGCTAAGTAAAGCCAGTTGGGCAAGTTGGCAACCATTACTTGATCAAAAATGCCAAGGTGAGTCTTAGAACCATTTGAAATTCGGCCACCAGCAACAAGCATGACTACTGGCAGGTCGTTGGCTGCAACGTCATGAGAAAGCTGGTCAAAAGCGCGCTGTAAGAAGGTGGAATTTTCCATTAAAACTGGAATACCGCCTTCTTTAGCAAAACCAGCAGCAAAGGCAACTGATTCCTGCTCGGCAATGCCAACATCGGTATAGTTTGCCGGGAACTCTTGCTTAAAGTGGTCAAGATCAAAGACGCCAGGAATGGCAGCATTAATTGCCATGATTTTTTGGCCAGCATTGATTTGCTCCTTGATGACATCTAGTGCAATCGAATTAGGAGTCGGTGCAGATGAAGCTGCGGCTGTCGGTTGATCAGTAGCTAAATTAAAGGGACTAACCCAATGGTGGGCCTCTTCATCTTGAATGGCAGGCTTATAGCCTTTACCCTTAAGCGTGTTGATATGCAGCAAGATTGGGTGATCGACATCTTTGACTGCTTTAAAAGCGTTAATCATTGCTTGAAGGTCATTGCCATCTGCAACGTAACGGTAATCAAAGCCCATTGCCTTGAAAGGATTTTCTGCCGCTTCGCCATTAGAATCACGCAATTTCTGCAGTGCCGTAACCAGTCCGCCAACATTTTTATCAATTGACCACTGATTATCATTAACGACGACAACTAGGTTATGTTGTTCAATTGCGGCATTATTAAGACCTTCAAAAGCTAGGCCGCCAGTCATTGAGCCGTCACCAATTAAAGCCATGATGTTTTCATGTCCGCCTAGTAAATCACGTGCCTTGGCCATTCCGCTTGCCAGGGCAATTGAGGTTGAAGTGTGGCCGATTGAGTAATAATCATAGGGACTTTCATCAGGATTAGTATATGGCGTAACGTCTTCATAATGATCAGGATCAAGCCAAGCTTTTGCTCGTCCTGTTAGCATTTTATGGGGATAAGTTTGGTGGGAAACATCCCAGACGATCTTGTCTTTTGGCGCATTAAATACGTAGTGATAGGCGATGGTTGCTTCAACAATTCCTAAGTCAGGGCCGAGGTGTCCGCCTTCATATGCGTCTTTTTCCAAAATTAGTGTCCTAATTTCTGTGGCTAATTGTTCCATTTCTGCGATACTTAATTTTTTAAGGTCTTGGGGACCAGAAATTTTATTTAATAAAAAATCTTCATGCTTATTCATGAAAAAGTGCCTCCCTGCACAATTAAATAGATGATTGTTGACTGCTTTAATTATAAAATACTTTATTTGGGATGAAGAAAGTTCGTAGGTTAATTTACGATCTGGATACCCGCAATAAAGCGATTAATAATTAAAATTGTAATACTTAGAGCTAAGGTTAAGTCAAATATTAATTGCAAATTTTTTAACCGGTTTTTAGTATTATAATCATTATTAAGAATAATGTTTGGAACTAAAATAATGGGATAGCAAAATGACAATTGGCGCTTTATTAAAACAGTACCGACTTGAAAACGGCAAGACGCAAAAAGAATGGGCGGCTGGCATTGTCAGCCCTTCGTATTATTCAAAAGTTGAACAAAATAAGCATCGCATTACCGCCGAAGACTTGATTGCAGTCTTGCGCGCAAACCAAATTGGCTTGTGGGATTTCTTTCAAAGGCTGGATGATAGTGAACAGCAACAATTTGATGAATTTAAATTTGTTGATCATGCAATTAACCAAGCATGGTATCAAAATGATCAGGCCAAGCTGAAAGAAATTAGGCAATATGTTGAAGATAGTACAATGGCCAATCAAGACAAATGGCTGCTTTACCTTGATGCAGTCGAGGTGGAAATTAATAATCAGCCAGAAAAATTAAGTGCAGAAAAACGTGCACGATTACAAGAATGGCTGTTTGATTTTACTGATTTTGACGAAACCAAATTACGAGTTTATATCAATTTGATGCCATTTTATGACCTTGACAGCAACCTGCTCTTTAGCAAAAAAGTTATTGCTAAATTGCAAAAGTCGGATAAGTCGCGGCATCAAGCAGAATTATTAGGCATAATTGGCAATTTGTTGATTGATTTAATTAAAGCCAAGCGATATGAGGATACCGGCTGGTTGATTGAAGCAGCAGCTAAGGTGGCAACAAGGCCAGAGCTGTTTTTCTATAAAAATATTTTAGTATTGCTTGAAAACATGGTTAATTATCATTTTGACCATCAAGATAAGTATTTGGAAAAGTGTGAATGGGCAATTAAAAACTTTACCTTAATAGGGATGCCTGAGTATGGCAATGAAGTGGATTCTTTTTTCCGCCAATACTGCGATTAGGAGCGCTGGCTAATATAAAAATCTATTGGCTTGCTAGCAAATAAAAAAACTGGTGCTATGATAGGTTTATATATGAAAACCATTGGTTATAAAGGAGTGATTCTTAATGAAAGTTGGTTTTATTGGAACCGGGGTAATGGGAAATGCGATTTGCCTCAATTTATTGCAAGCTGGTCATGAGCTCTGGGTTTACAACCGAACAAAAAGTAAAACGGATAACTTGGTTGCTAAGGGTGCGACTTGGTGTGAAAGCCCAAAAGCGGTAGTTGAACAAGCCGAAGTGATCTTTTCAATCGTTGGTTTTCCTAAAGATGTCGAGCAAGTTTACTTTGGCGAAAATGGGATTTTGACAGCAACCGTTAAGGATAAGTATTTGATTGACATGACCACATCAAAACCGGCACTTGCTCAGCGCATTTTTACTGAAGGTGAAAAGCTTGGCGCTAAAGTTTTAGATGCACCTGTATCTGGTGGTGATTTGGGTGCTAAAAATGGTACGCTGACGATTATGGTCGGTGGTGATAAGGCAGCCTACGATGATTTGGTAGATCTTTTTAAAGACTTTGGCAAGTCAGTTCATTATTTTGGCCCAGCTGGTTCAGGACAAAATACAAAGATGGCTAATCAAATTATGATTGCAGGTACAATGACTGGAATGACAGAGATGCTGGTTTATGCCAAGAAGGCTGGACTTGATCTTAATGCCGTGCTAGAAACTGTGGGTGCTGGTAGTGCGGCAAACTGGAGCTTAAGTAATTATGGTCCCCGAGTTTTAAAGGGTGATTACACTCCGGGCTTTTTTAGCAAGCACTTTTTAAAGGATCTCAGAATTGCGCTAGATACGGCTAAGGAAATGAAACTTGAATTGCCGGCAACCGAGAAAGCGGCTGAGCTTTACGCTAAACTGGTTGATGAAAAAGGACTAGGCGATTTAGGAACGCAGGGTTTAATTAAACTTTGGTGGAATTAGCTGCGTTAAAATTGCAAACTAAAAAACGACCGATACTAATGGGGGTTCTTATCAGTATTAGTCGTTTTTTTAATGCCTAAACTTATAGTTTGCTTTTAACTTCTGCTACACCGTCCAAAACGTTCGCGTAACGAGCCAAAATAAAAAGATAGTCAGATAATCGGTTAATGTATTTTAAGCAAGCAGGAGCCAATTTTTGCTCTTCAGCGTCCAATTTAACCATTGCTCGCTCAGCTCGTCTGGCAATTGTGCGAGCATAATGTAAGTGTGATGCTGTTAGTGATCCGCCGGGTAAAATAAAGTGGGTTGTTTTTGGAATTTGCTGGTTAAGCTCATCGATTTGTTTTTCAAGCGCGGTAACTTTAGCGCTAGTAATCTGCTCATGCCGTTTGACAACAATGTCACTTTCAAGTTCGTATAGATCACGTTGCAAATTTTGCACTGGCGCTAATAACTTTTGGCAATTAGCGGATAAACTTGCGGCTACAACGCCGAGATATGAATCAAGTTCATCAATGTCACCTACGGCAACAATTTGGAGGTCATATTTGGGCACCATTTTGCCCGTAACTTGTTTGGTAAAACCGTGATCGCCAACTTTGGTGTAAATTTTGATAGTCATGATAGCCTCTTTTGGTAATGATCAAGTGCGATGTTAAGGGGTTTGTATAAAATAGGATAAAAAACTAAATTACCAATGGCATGGTAAGTATCAAAGGTCAGGCTGCCGGCCCAATAAGCTAGGAAGGCCTGGAAACCGCCAAAAATGGACATCCCGAAATCAACAAAACAACCATATTCCCAGCCTAAAAACGTGACAAGTATCAGTTGCAAAATAAAGTGCTTTTTTAATGGCGTAAATTTTGCAAATAACGCCACGGTTAGAACACAGCCGCCATAGGCAAGAACCTGCGAAACGGTCCAAATGCCAAAGCCCAGATAGATGTTAGAAACGACCATCGTTAAAATGGCCAAAGCAAAACCAAAAGTAAAGCCCAAATTTAGCGTAACGATCATTAAAATTGCAGTAACTGGTTGAACATTAGGTACAGGAATAATTTTAAAAATTCTAAGCGCCACGCACATTGCGGTTAAGATCGCAAGTAGTGCTATTTTTTTGGTTGAGTTGTGCATAATTAATTAGTTCATCTTAGCTAGAGTGAATTTAACCTTGTCTTTATTACCCACTCTTTGCTCAGTTGCGCCCTTGTTAGCGAATTTGCCGTTAATGGTATATGTCCAGTAAACGTGTTTTGCCTTATTTTGACTCTTACCAGCAATCGAAGTAATGAAGCCGTTAGTACTCTTTACGTGCCATAGTTTTCTAAGTCCTTGCATAACCGTTGAATGCTTAGCTAATTTAACAGTCCGCTTTTTATAATTCTTGTTATTTACTTTAAGAGTGTAGGTAACGTGAATTTTGCTTGCTGCACTAACCGTAGTAGGTGTTTGCGTAGTTTCATAACCTGCAAAGGTAAAAGTGAAAATTGTTGCTAAACCGGTAATGACTGCTAATTTATTTTTTTTCATGATAAAAACTCCTCGTAATGTTTTTCTGATAACGTAATAATTTGTAATTTTGACTATTTAACTGGGCAAGCGCCGTTTTCACAATCTTCTTGATCAACAAGTTCTAAGTCTTTTTGATCGTCGTGTTGTTTGGCAAAGACACTGGCAACATCGCCTGAAATCTGGGCTTTGCGCTTTTCATAAGTTTCCTTATCAATTGGCTCTTTTGGTGCTTGTTCTAATGAACCACCATAATAAGGCAATAAAGAAGTTGACTTAATTACATGACGATATTGCTTAAACAGCGAATTAATCTTATCGCCTTCCTCTTTTTGGAAGGTAACGGTACAACTAACAGCATTGTCGGACCAGTATGTTTGTAAAAACGCTTGGGTGGCAAATTGCTCTTCGATTGAAACCGTTCCGGCAGAAGCAAAGTTTTCACTATCCGCATGGGCTGCCCGTAATGGAAATTCAACACAAGTAGTGTTTGGTGAATAAATATCGGGTTCAGAATAATAGCCGCAAGCTGCTAATGCTTTTAATAATGGATCGGAAGCTTGGAAACGAATTCGCTGAATTAAATAGCCAGCATAGTGGAAGTGCATTCCTTCAGATGCACCTGCAAGTTTGGCTACAGTTCCTGATGGCTTAACAGTAGTATGCTTAATTGATGGCTCGCAGTGCAGCGCCTTGCTATACTCATTGTCTGCATCAACAACGGCTTGATACGCAGAAGTAACCATTTTGATTCCTTTAGGATCGTAGATTGGCACCTTGATTTTTTCACCAGTTTCTTGATCAACCTCATCCTTAAAGCCGGTGACAACCCGGTGGCCTAGATCATTTAAGAGCCAATCTTGAATTCCTGACATGGAAACACCGATACGCCGATTTTTATAAATAATCTGGCGAGAAATCTCCCAGTCGTAGGCACTAAAGGTTACGCGCTTGGTGTAGCGTGCGGCAAGCTTGAAGACATCTTGAAGATTCCAGCCTTGTTTTTCAGCGATATAAGGAAAAACTTCGAATAGGTTGCATGGCTCGCCATTTCCAAGCGAGATCTCACCACACGGATTGGTTCCCTCGACTTCGCCATCAATGTCTTTTTGATAGCCATCAATTATACGGCCGTAATTGCGCGATAAATCAAGGTTAACAATTCCCGGCTCACCGTTTTCCCGAATACCATTGGCGATAGGTTCATAATCATTAAATTCAGCGTCGATTGCGACACTATTATTAGAAGCCCAGCGATGATGATAAAGCTTATCTTTATCCTGTTTCATTGTGATGAAGTCTTGGTCATCATTTGAACCAAGTGCCAATTCTGCTGATCTTCTGACATTGCCAGCAACAACGGTTTTACCGATTAAATTGCAGATATCGGTGCCATCAACTGAAGTTAGGTGACCGCCAAAGCGATCGTTAATAATTTGGTTAATTTCAAAAACCATTTCTACTAGTGGCATTGGTCCTGAAGCTGTTCCACCAAAACCATGAATCTTGGCGCCATAAGGCCGAATATCACTGATATCTAAAACTAGCTTTTGCTTGTTTTCAGGATTGGTTTGGTTAAAGTGCATATCAATTAGGCGTGCATTAGCTAAAACCCAGCCTTCGCGAGTATCGGGCAGCTTATAGTAAACATAATCGGTAGCGCCGCCGTTTTGCTCTTCCCAAGTTGCTTTGTCAGTTGCACCTAACTTAACTGAGTCTTGGTAAGAAGCACTCTTCTTATCAATTACAACAGTTAAATCAACTTTTTGATCAACTGGTGGAATTTTGGCAATATTTTCTTTTACGACAGAAAAACCAACACCGCCGCCTTTCATGAGCTGATCAAAAACAAAAGAAAAAGGCATTGAAACAGCTTGTTCATCCTTAGATAAGTACGAAGGAACAATATGACTGTCACCGTATTTTTGCGGTCGAATTGCGATAAACCAGCAATTGTTTAGTGAGTCACCGTTGCGCTTTTGGTACTCAGTTCCAGACACCCAGAGATTACGTCCAGATGGAGTGGCGGCAAGCCCATAAACTAGCCGGTACAATTCGCGGGCCTCATTGGTTAATTCGGTAATGACTTCTTCAGAAGGTGAGTCAGCAAGCCGTGGGTCAAGGTTAATGTTTCCTTCAACCACACGTTTGACGGTTTCGTCCCACTCTTCAGACCGGTTTTCTTGTGGAAGCCACCGGGCATAAGTCCGCTTGTAGGTGACCCAGCCTAATTCGCCCCAGTGAGGTGAAATATTTTGTTTCACTTGATCAATATAAGCCTGATCTAAGCTTATTGTTGTGTTTTTCATGTGTAAAATAGCTCCTAAAAACTAACAATTGTTTCACACATACATTATGTATGGCTACAGAAAGAACTATACCACAATATCTTGTATTTGATAGTCGATATGCTACACTAAAACACGAACAAAAAAACTCTAACTAAAGTGGGAGTAAGATTCGGCGGAAATAAAAAAATCATATAGGAATAACTGTACACAAAAAGCACGACAAGTATAAGATATTACTTATCGTGCTTAGCTAATCTTTAGTGGATTTTTATTTAAGAACCTAATAGTGCAAAGGCAATAAAAATTATAGCTCCTAGTATGATTAACGGAACTAACAGGTGAATGAAAAAAACAAATACAAAACCGCAAGCCAGCAAGAAAAATAGGATTTTGAGCGTTCCGATCCCTAACTTAACAAAAGCCCATATTAGAAAAATAATCAATAAAAGAGTAAGCATGTTTAATTATTCCTCCAAGTCATAGTTTTAGGGCATTATATGCGTCATTATTAAAATAAAGTAGTCTTTTGCCTAAATTTAAGAAAAAGATAATTTTCTCATTATAAATAAAATACTGGTATAATAATTTTCCATGTTAGTATGTGTTATTTCCTAGGAAATAACTAGAAAGGATGAAGTTACTTGTACTTCAAACAGATTATATTTGATGTTGATGATACATTGATTGATTTTGCCGATACGGAGAATTTTGCTCTTCATAGCCTTTTTAATGCACATCAATGGGAACTTACGGATGAAATCCAGCGGCAATATCATGCGTATAATCAGGGGCTTTGGCGTCAGCTAGAAAATGGCGCTCTTACTTATCAAGAATTAAGTGAAATGGTTTTTCATAATTTTCTGAAAGATACTTTTAATATTGAAGTTAATGGTCTTGCTGTCATGGATGAATATCGTTCTTATTTTTCTCGTGCGTATAAGCTTTTACCGGGTGTCGAGGACACTTTGCGTTTTGCTCAGAAACAAAATCTGGAATTAACAATTTTGACTAATGGCGAGACTTTTATGCAGAGACATCGCCTTGAACTGGCTGGAATTAAAGATTATTTTGATTTAATCGTTACTTCTGAAGAGGCTGGCTATTCTAAACCAGATAGTCGCATTTTTGATTATTTCTTTGCTCGGACCAAGTTTGGCCCAGAAGATACGGTCTTCTTTGGTGATGGACTGCAGTCTGATATCTTAGGCGCGGAGAATTATGGTTTTAGCAGTATTTGGTATAATCATCGTCATCGGAAAAATAACATGAATTTGCATCCGCTGTTTGAAGTAACAACTTATCCACAATTTGTAAAACTTCTTAAAAACAATTTCCAAAAGTAGTCGAAATCTGTTAATGTATTAATGATATCAATATTTAATTTGCTAAAATATAACGAATCGAGAGGTGAAAATAATGACTGTTGATATTCATTCTATGTCTGACACCTACCAATTAAATAACGGAGTTAAGATTCCAGCTATTGGATTAGGTACATGGCAAACGCCAGACGGCGATATTGCAAAAAATGCTGTCAAAGACGCTATTAATTTGGGCTATCGACTAATTGATACGGCCGCAGCTTATGGTAATGAAGTAAGTATTGGTAAAGGAATTAGAGAAAGCGGTGTTAACCGTTATGACTTATTTATTACGACTAAGCTGTGGAATGATATGCATGGCTACAAAAAGACCAATGAAGCAATTGATAAAAGCTTAGAAAAGTTAGATGTAGATTATATTGATCTGTATTTAATCCATTGGCCTAATCCTGTCGGTATTCGCGACCACTGGGCAGAATTAAATGCAGAAAGTTGGCGTGCAATGGAGGAAGCTCAGATTGCTGGGAAAATTCGTGCAATTGGTGTATCAAACTTTAGGCGAGAACACCTCGATGAAATACTAAAAACGGCATCCCTTCGTCCAGCGGTTAATCAAATTTATCTTAATCCAAGCGACATGCAAGAAGATGTAACTTCATATAATGAAGAATTGGGAATTCTTAATGAAGCTTATAGTCCTTTAGGACGAGGCGGCTTATTTAACAATGAGACTGTTGTCGAAGTTGCTAAGCATTATGATAAGACTCCTGCACAAGTTTTGTTGCGCTGGTCATTGCAGCATCAATTTGTACCGTTGCCTAAGTCTGTCCACCGTGACCGAATGAAAGAAAACGCCGCTATTTTCGATTTCGCAATTAGTGAAGAAGATATGCAAGCTTTAGATCATTTACATGGTGTAGCAGAAATGGCTACTGATCCAGATAACACTGATTTTTAATAAGATAAATTTTAAGGTGATAAATGATGAAAGTAGGATTTATTGGAACTGGCAAAATTGGTAAGGCAATTATTTTGGGCTTATTACAAGGTAAGACGGCCAGTCAAGATATTTATGTTTTTGACGGTGGTCACCGGTCAGCACAAAAGGTTGCAACTGAACTGAATTTGCACCTAGTAGATGACTATGCTGCTTTTAACGACTGCCAGGCAGTGATTGTGGCTGTCGGTGGCTCAGTTATAACATCAATTTTTCATGAACTTGGGCAAAAGTACCATGGTATCATTTTGTCAACTGGTGGTGGGGATCTTACTACAATCAACCAGGAATTACCGGATGATTCTTCTTTTGTCAAAATTGTTCCTAATACGCCAGTTCAAATTGGTGAGGGGATTACAGCGATGAGCTTTGTTCCCGGAGAAAAGAAGCAGGTAATTGACACTGTTAAAGCTCTGTTTGAGCAAATGGGCAGTGTTTATGTCGTTCCTGCGGATTTATTAGGAATTTATGGGACTGTTGCAGGTTGCACACCAGCATATGTTAATATGATGATTGAGGCTTTAAGCGACGCTGCTGTCCAAAATGGCGTTAAGCGGGCCGAATCTTACCAAATTGTGGAACAGATGCTGGTAGGCACTGCGAAACTTGCATTATCTAGCAAGAAATTGCCTGAGGAATTAAAGGATGAAGTAACTACTCCAGGTGGATCTACCATAAGAGGTGTAGTTAAATTGGAACAGGAAGGTTTCAGAAATGCCTTAATTCAGGCAGTTAATGCTTCAGCTAATTAAAAAATAAAAGTATTTGGAAAAAGACTGTTTGTAATTAAAACTACAACAATATTTATAAGCAAAAAACTGATAAATCAGCTAGATTTATCAGTTTTTTTATTTACTATTATGTATGTGTTGCTCTTAAAAATTATTTTTCAATTCGCGGAAAAGCTGAAGAAAATGTTTCTAAATCACGATTTACGATTAGTTCTTGCGGAAAATCAATTTCTTCTAGCATTTTTAGCGCCTCAGTAAAGTTACCAATATTACTGGCAAAATGTGCATCAGAACTAACGGTAACTCTTACGCCGTATTTTTTACATAAAAGAGCAATGTCTCGGCAGTTTTTACGTGCATTTTTTCTATACGGAAAAGATGAAGAATTAATTTCAACAATTTTATGATATTGTTTGAACAGCTTAATAATTTTTTCGTGAGAAAAGGCATAATTGTCATTTCCACAATGTCCAATAATATCGATCCATGGATTTTTTGCTACGGCTTCCCAAATTTGATCATGTTCTTTATTTGTGGCAGGTTTAAGTACTTTTTCATGACATGAGGCAATCACTATATCTAGCTTGTTTAATGTGTAAGTTGGCATATCAATATTGCCATTATAATCAGTAATACTTGTTTCAATTCCCTTAAAAACGCGAATTCCATTTACAACTTTAGGAATAGCTTTGCGCATGTTACCAAAATAAGAGGTTGGGAAAGTTTCTCCTGTGCCTAGGCCAGGAGCGTGATCTGTAACAACCAGGCCAGTTAATCCTTTTTCTTTTGCAACCTTAACATTTTCCATCACTGTACTATATGCATGAACTGATGCGAGCGTATGTGTATGTGTGTCAATTTTTGCTTGTAACATTTTTTACTCTTTTCTATATTTTGATTTATAAGAGCTTATCAAAAGCATCTTTCACTTGTGGAACGCTTGTGCCCACAACTACCTGAATATTGTCGTCTTTTCGAATGACTGCAATTGCACCATTATCGCGGAAATAATCGTCATCCTTTACTAAAGAAGGATCCTTCACCGTTGTTCGTAAACGGGTGGCACAATTTGTTACACTTATGATATTTTCTTTACCGCCTAATCCATCAAGGTAAGCTTGTGCTTTAGTTTCAAAGGAAGAAAGTTTATTTGTTGCTGCCTTACCAGAACTCTTTTTTTCTTTATAGTCTTTTTTAGTATAAAGTTTTGTTTCGCCACTGTCTTGCCGACCAGGTGTTTTAATATCAAATTTTATAATTAAAAAGTACATTACAATAAAGAAAATAAAGGTAAAAATTAATCCAACGATAATTTGCTTAATATATTCGTTATGATGATTTTGCCATAAGGGAATCCAGTTCTTCGCTAACCATGTAATTAGACCACTGGTAAAATCACCCCGAGTTCCAATAGCATATTCTGCCCATGATAGGGTTGCACAAAGAATAGCGTACACCACATATAACGGTGGTGAAACAAACAAAAATGTAAATTCTAGTGGTTCGGTAATGCCACCAATAATGGCTGAAATTGCTGCTGGCACAACTAAAGCTGCTGTTTTCTTCTTGTTTTCCGGTTTAGCAGCAAAATATAACGCTGCTGCTACGCCTGGAGCTCCGAAAATTTTATTGTGACCATATAATTTAAAGGCAGCACCTGGAAACAGCTTAGCCAAAGGGGTAGTAGTTTGGCTAAATTTGACTAAATGGTCAAGCCAATAGGTTGTGATTCCGCCATTTACAATGACTGGGCCATATGAAAACGGCTGAGTTAATAAGTGGTGTAATCCGGTTGGAAGTAAAAGTCTCTCTAATAACGTATAGCACCAAATGCCAAAACCGCCACTAGCTACAAAAAAATGCTGAATAGAGCCCATTCCTTTTTGAAATACAGGCCAGATAAAACAAAAAATAAGTGCTATTACAATTGAGCACATCATACCTAAGAAGACAACAAGTGACGAGCCGTTAAACATAGCTAACCAATCTGGAACTTTTTTATCAAAAAAGTGGTCATGAAGATAAACAACTAGTAGCGCTATAATAATGGCACCCACTAAACCAGTGTCTAGAGTTTTAATTCCGCCAATTAGTTTTAGACCTGAACCCTCAATGGGGTCAACTGAAAAGTCTATTCCAAAAAATTTGCCAAAATTAGTTAAAATAGCTCCAATAAAATAATTGAATGACATGTAGACAACAAAAGACTCCATGCTAACTCGTGCTAAAGATTTTGTTGCTAATCCAATTGGTAGCGCAATAACAAAAAGTAATTCTAGGTTATTGAATACTGTCCACATTCCGGCGCTAACCACGCTCCATATGCGGTACCACACAGTACCTTCATTTGCAATTGATCCCATAATGATAGGATTTTGAAAAATAATGGTGATTGCCAGAATAATACCTGAAAAAGATAATAACATTACGGGTGTAAACATAGCGCCACCAAATTTTTGTAGTTTTTCTTTCAATGTAGTCCTCCTCTATATCCCATCTTTTTATAAAACGCTTTCAAATAAAAGCTTATACTTGTACATACATGTTGTCAATCAGCTAAAAAAGATAGATATTTCGGAGCTACTAAATAATAATTAATTTAATTTCGCTCTTGTACAGACATCATTGGATATAATAGAATAAAAGTGAAAGGATTTAAAAAATGACAGATTCAAAAGCAACCTTAATTGCCCAAGATATTGCAGAAAAAATCCGGCATAAGCAATTTAAAGTAGGTAGTTTCCTTCCAAGTGAAAATCAGTTGACTAAGCTATACGGCACTTCACGCGAAACGGTGAGAAAGGCATTAGAGCAACTTAATTCTTTAGGAATGATTCAAAAAATTCAGGGAAAAGGCTCAATGGTGTTAGATTTGGGCAGGTATTCGTTTCCTATTTCTGGGATTGAAAGCTTTGCTGAGCTTAATAAATCATTGGGAATGAACGCTGAAACCAAAGTTTTAAATTTGACTAAAACCAAAATGCTACCTGGTCTATTTGCAGAGAAATTTCCCCAAGAAAAGCAAAATGAGGGAATATATCTTGAGCGGCTGCGTTTACTAGCAAATGAACCAGCTGTTTTGGACTGTGATTTTTTATTTACACCCCCAATTGCTGAATTACCGCTATCGGCAGCCCAAAATTCAATTTATCAATATCTTGAAAACGACTTGGGGTTAGAAGTTTCTTATGCCACTAAGACAATTACGGTTGAAAAAGCAACTGAAAATCTTCGGCGAAAGCTAGCACTTGAAAATGATATGGTTGTTTTAGTAGCAAGTCGCAGCTTTTTAAGCGATACAACGCCGTTTCAATTGACCCTGTCCTTTCACAACCCAGCAAAATTCAAATTCGTTGATTTTGCACGCAGGCAGAATATTAAGCCGCAATAATTAGGAGAAAAGTATGACCGCTCTGGGAAAAAAAGTAATTTATCAAATCTATCCTAAGTCTTTCTATGATTCAAATAATGACGGGATTGGTGACCTTCGTGGCATTATTGCTAAGATTGATTACATTAAAAAATTAAATGTTGATATGATTTGGTTTAACCCCTTTTTTGTGTCACCACAAAATGATAATGGCTATGATGTAGCGGACTATTACAAGATTGATCCGCTATTTGGTACCATGGCCGACTTTGAAGAACTAGTTGCTAAGCTAAAAGAAATTAACGTTGGCATTATGCTGGATATGGTACTTAATCATTGCTCAACTTCTAATGAATGGTTTCAAAAGGCACTGGCAGGTGATAAAAAATATCAAGACTATTTTTATTTGCGTAAAGCCAAAAAAGATGGCAGCTTGCCAACTAATTGGCAAAGTAAATTCGGTGGCCCAGCTTGGAGCAAGTTTGGTCAAACGGATTATTATTATCTTCATCTTTATGATCCGAGCCAAGCTGACTTAGATTGGCATAATCCAGAAGTGAGAAAAGAAGCTGCCAAAGTAGTTAATTTTTGGCGAGGAAAAGGTGTGCAAGGATTCCGCTTTGATGTCATTAATGTCACCGGAAAAGCAGAAACGCTCGTTGATTCGACCAATCCGGTTGAAGAAAAAGCTTTATATACTGATACGCCCGTGGTTCATCAATATCTCAAGGAATTAAATCGAGCTAGCTTTGGTCAAGATCAAAATAGTGTTACTGTTGGTGAAATGTCATCGACAACTATCGAAAATTCGATTGAGTATACGAAACCAAGCGAGCATGAGTTATCGATGGTTTTTAATTTTCATCATTTAAAGGTCGATTATCAAAATGGCCAGAAATGGACAAAAGAACCATTTGACTTTATGCAATTAAAGCAAATTTTCACTTCGTGGCAGGAAAAAATGGACGAAGGAGGAGGCTGGAACGCACTCTTTTGGAATAATCATGACCAGCCAATGGCCATTAACCGGTTCGGGGCAACGGGCAAGTACCGTGTGAAATCTGCTGAGATGCTCGCTGCAGCCCTACATTTAATGCGTGGAACGCCATTTATTTATATGGGTGAAGAAATTGGGGCGGTCAACCCAACTTATTCGTCAATGAAAGACTATGTCGATATTGAGAGTATTAATGCATTTACCGAATTAAAAAAGGCCGGAATGAGTGAGCAAGAAGCCTTTGAGATTGTTAAAACAAAATCTCGCGATAATTCGCGGACACCAATGCATTGGACTAAAGATCAATATGCAGGTTTTAGCAAGCACAAGCCGTGGCTAATGCCAACAGGTCAAGCTGAAATTAACGTTGCACAAGAATTGAAAGATGGTGAAATCTTCAATTTTTACCAAAAGCTGATCCAATTGCGTAAGAGTGAGGAGTTAATTTCGGACGGACATATCAAAATGTTTTTAAACAATGATCCACAAGTTTTTGCTTATGTCCGTTATTTACAGCACCAGTCGCAAAAGATTGTTGTGCTCAGTAACTTTTATGGTAAAAAACATGAAGTGGAACTGCCAGACGGCTTGAAAAATCAGCAAGTCGAAATTTTGCTTAGTAATTATGCCAAGACTAGCTCTACTTTAGGGGAGAAAATTAGTCTTCGACCATATGAAACTTTGGCCGTTAAACTGGCAAAGTAATTTTTAGCATAATAAAAAGACGCCTAGATTTTTAAGTAAATTCTAGACGTCTTTTTTAAGTAAAAGAGGTATCAAGTAAGTAAATTGCTACCTTTTTTTAAAGTCAAATCATTAAATGTGTTTAAGAAGGGAAATAAGTTTATGAAATTAAAATTCTTTATCTAAATCAACTGGAGTATCAGGTTTTTCACCATTGATTAACTTCAAGTTGTTGTCAAATGAATTGATAACCATGTTACGAACAGCATGTGTTGTGTAGAAAGCTGTGTGTGGAGTTACCAAAACGTTTGGACGAGCAATTAAATCTGCTAAACGCTTATCAGGCAATTCTTTGTTGCTGAAATCTTCGTTGAAGATACCAACTTCACCTTCGTAAGTATCCATTACAAAGCCGAAGATTTTACCTGAATCAAGACCACGAACAATAGCATCAGTGTCAACAAGTGGACCACGTGATACGTTAACGATAACTACGTCGTCTTTCATCTTCTTGATTGAGTCGTCATTGATCATGTGGATGTTTTCAGGAACATCAGGTACGTGAAGTGAAATGACATCAGATTGAGCATAAAGTTCGTCTAAAGTATCAACGTAGTAGCCCTTCTTCTTAAGAATAGGGTTTTGGAAGATATCATAAGCGATAACCTTAGCGCCAAAGCCTTCCATAATTCTCATAAATACTTGACCAATGTGACCAGTACCGATAACACCAACAGTTTGGTCACGAACTTCACGACCAATTGTAGGTGCCCAACGGAAGTCGTGCTTAGCAAGTTTTTCATCCATTGCCTTGTCTTGACGCAAAACTCTTGCAGCTTGAATAGCAGCGTGTTCAGCAATAGCATCTGGTGAGTAAACTGGTACGTTAGTTAACTTGAAGCCAAGTTCTTTAGCTTTCTTCAAGTCAATGTTGTCAATACCAACGTTACGAATTGACCAGTTGTGAATACCAAGCTTGTCTAAAGCTTCAATGGTATCTGCCTTATAGTCTAATTGTTGGTAAGTTACAACACCATCAGCACCGTTAGCTAATTCAGCAGTTTCTGGAGTCAAAAGTTGATCAGTGTAATCAACTTCGACATCTGGATGAGCGTCTTTCCACTCGTGGACATATGGCTCTTCGTCTTTACGAATCGCATAAGCATAAATTTTAGTCATAAAATCTAACCTCCATAAATCGTTATTACTATCTCTTGTGCTATTATACACTTGTACTAGACGAATTAAAAATACAAAATTGTGAAATGGATCATTTTGAAAAAACGCTCAGTTTGTAACAACCGCTTACATTTGCAGAGTACCAGTTAATCAAGAAAGAAAAATAATTTATTGGATTTTTACCTAAAGTCGTGAAATTTGTAACAATTTTATAATTACTTAAATATTTTTAAATGTGCTTAAAATGATTTTTGGGGTTAGGCTGCTGGCAGAATTATGTTCTGTTTACTAAAAATTGCCAAATTAAGTTAATGAAGTTGTGAGTCCGTTTTAAAAAACTATATAATGTATAAGATGGATACAAAGGAGAAAAATATGATCTTAATTTCGTGGAATATTGATTCACTGAATGCTGCGTTAACGGGGACTTCTTCTAGGGCTGTAGAAACACGGAAAGTTTTAGAAAAAATCCATGAGCAAAACGCGGATATTATTGCAATTCAAGAAACTAAACTTCGGTCAACAGGACCAACAAAAAAGCATTTAGAAGTGTTAACAAACGAGTTTCCGGAATATGAAATTGTATGGCGTTCATCAGAAGAGCCCGCTCGTAAAGGCTATGCTGGTACGATGTACTTATATAAAAAGGACTTAGAGCCGACGGTTACTTTTCCTGAAATTGGTGCACCAGAACCAATGGACCAGGAAGGCAGAATCATTACGCTAGAATTTCCCGCTTATTTTGTTACACAAGTTTACACGCCTAATTCAGGAAACGGGTTGAAACGTCTAAGTGAACGACAAGTTTGGGATGAAAAATACATCGCTTATTTGAAGCAGCTGGATAAGCAAAAACCGGTGTTAGCTTGTGGCGATTATAACTGTGCTCATGAAGAAATTGACCTGAAGCACCCCGAAACAAATCATCACTCTGCTGGTTTTACTGATGAAGAGCGTGAAGATTTCACCCAGCTTCTTAATGCTGGTTTTACTGACTCTTTTAGAAAAATCAATGGTGACGTTGAAGGCGTTTATTCTTGGTGGGCGCAAAGAGTTAGGACAGCGAAGGCTAATAACTCAGGCTGGAGAATCGATTATTGGATTACAAGCAATCGAATTGCCGATAAGGTGACTCGCTCAGAAATGATGGATACTGGTGTACGTGCAGACCACTGTCCAATATTGTTAGATATTGACTTGTAAATAAAATTTGAGAGAAATCCTAATGACTGGATTTCTCTTTCTTTATATTATAGATAGAAAAATAAGAAATTTAGAGGCATAAAAATCAATGAATGAACCACTGCAAGATGCCATACTTAATGGTCTCTATGATCAATCATACCCTGGCCATGAGCTTCTCAGTCCTAAATTGTTGCAGAATAATCAAAACGACAACATTTGGTTAACCTTGCGGCAGGAACTGCTCAGTTGCCGCTCATTCACATGGGCAGTTGCATTTATCACACAGGATATGCTCGTCCCCTTAAAAGTCGTTTTGGCGGATTTGGCACGAAAAAATGTTTCCGGGACCTTAATTACGGGTGATTATTTAGCTTTTAATAATCCCCGCGTTTTTCATGAATTAATGAAAATTACTAATCTGACGGTTAAAATTGCCCCTAATACGGGCTTTCACGCAAAAGGCTATCTTTTTGATCATGAGAATTGGGAAACTCTTGTCATAGGTAGCGCCAATTTCACGCGAGCAGCTCTTCTTAGTAATTATGAGTGGGCGCTAAAAGTCAGTTCGAAAGAAAATGCAGCTTTAACTGAGCAAATTAAGCAGCAATTAGAGCAACTTGATGAAACTAGCCAGCCATTAACTACTGCTTGGTTAAGTGAATACGAAGCTAACTGGGTTAGCCCTAAGCCAAATGCTATTCAGACTCGCTTTACCCCAACAAAAATACAGAAGATAACCCCGAATCAGATGCAAAAAGAGGCTCTAAAGGAGCTAACGGGCTTAATTGCTTCGGGACAAAAGCGAGGATTGATTGTTTCGGCGACCGGTACCGGTAAGACATATTTGGGAGCTTTTGCAGTCAAGGATTTTCATCCTAAGAAATTTTTGTATGTGGTACACCGGGAACAAATTGCCAAGAAGGCATTAGAAAGTTTTTACCAGGTAATTGGCGGTGATCGCAAAGATTATGGTCTATTGACAGGGCACAAGCACCAACTTGAACGAAAGTATGTTTTTGCCACTGTCCAAACTTTAAGCCAGCCCGAAATGCTCGCTAATTTAAGTGCAACGGAATTTGATTATATTCTAATTGATGAAGCCCACCGGGCAGCGGCTCCCAGCTATCAGCGGGTCTTTGCTAAATTTACGCCGCAGTTTTGGCTGGGGATGACGGCTACGCCCGAACGAATGGATGACCAGGATGTTTACCAGTTATTTGATTATAATTTAGCTTATGAAATTCGGCTCCGTGGCGCGTTAGAAAATAAGATGCTTGCACCATTTCATTATGTTGGGGTAGAAGACTATGAAGTAGATGGGGAAAGCATTGATGAAACGACTAATTTGCGTAGGCTCCTTGCGCCTAAGCGAGTTGATTACGTACTAAAGCAGCTCGATTATTATGGTTATTGCGGTAAGCAGGCTAAAGGCCTGATTTTTTGCAGTAGGCAGGAAGAGGCCCGCGAATTAGCGCAGATTTTTACGGCTAAAAACCATCCGGCAATTGCCCTGACTAATGAAGATAGTGAAAAGCGGCGAATGCAGGTAGTTAAGCAGCTCGAGCAAGGAAACATTGAATATATCGTTACTGTTGATCTTTTTAACGAGGGAATTGATATTCCGGCACTGAATCAAATAATTATGTTGCGCAATACCCAGTCTAGTATTGTTTTTATTCAACAGTTAGGCCGAGGATTGCGTAAATATCCGGGCAAGGACTACGTAACTGTCATTGACTTTATTGGTAATTATAAAAACAATTATTTAATTCCAATTTCTTTAAATCAAGATAATAGTCGAGACCTGGACAAGGCACGTGAGGAAAGCAAACTACCAGGATTTATTGATGTTTCAACTATTAACTTCAGCCAGGTGGCTTCGGCAAAGATTTTAGCTTCGCTAGATCGCATTAAACTTGATAGTATGAAAGAATTGCGTCAGTCATATTTGGATTTAAAGGAAAAAATTGGGCGACCACCGCTTTTGCTTGATTTTTATCATTATGGTTCAACCTCGCCAATGGTTTTTGCTAATAATCATGCCTTAAAACACTACGGCCAATTTCTAGTAAAAATGGGTGAACCGGTTGCCTTGAATAAAGAACAAAGTGCTATTTTATCTTTTGTTACGAAAGAATTACTCAATGGCAAGAGACCGCATGAATTAGTTTTATTACAATTATTATTAGAAAAAGACAAGGTAACTCAGTCAGAATTTGAAGAAGCGTTAGCTAAATATAATGCATATATTAATCCTGCAGTACTCAACTCCGTTGAAGATATTTTGACATTAAGCTTTTTTGACATTAAGCAGGGTAAAACGACCAAAAAAGAGCAGTATGGCAATCACGCTTTAATCGAACGCCCAGATTTGTTTACTTATCTGCTCGCACCTGAATTGAAACAAGCGCTACATGATAGTCAAGATTTTTACCGGCTGTTTTTGGATGCAGTTAAAACAGGCTTGGCGCTTAACCGAGACTATGATAACCAAGAGCAATTTACGCTTTATCAGCAATATGATCGTAAAGATGCTTGCCGCCTATTGAACTGGCCTAAGGATGTTTCGGCCCCAATGTATGGCTACCGGGTTGATAAAAATGAAACCCCAATTTTCATCACTTATAAGAAAGATTCTGCCAAAAAGCGAAGTGCTTTGTACCATAATACGCTTGAAGATGGACGCTCTTTGCGATGGTATACGCGCTCGCCAAGGCACCTGGATTCTGATGAAGTAAAGCGATTGTTAAATACGCCCGACATGAAATTACACATTTTTGTTAAAAAAAGTGATGCAATCGGTAAGCAGTTTTTCTATTTGGGCCAAGCTAATATTCAAAAAGAAACGGTTAAAGAAGAGCAGCTGGGACCAAAGAAAAAAGCAACTGTGGGGATGAACCTGCTGCTTAATAAACCACTACGAGCTAAAATGTACGAATTATTATTTGCAGACTAAAAATTTATCAATTCAACTAAAAAAACTCCTATCTGGTATTTGTTGTTACCAAATAGGAGTTTTGATTTTTAACAAAAAAGAGATTATTTAACGTGAGACAAATGTATTTGGCTTAATATGTTGAAGGATTTCGTAACCAACATCTTTTTCGGCATTTTCATTATCATTAGTTTGATTTAAAAACATGACGATGCCATTTTGATTATCGGTAGTCAATTGTACCCACGTGCCAAAGTGCATACCGTAGAAACTTCCGTATGCGCTTTTTAGCGATTCGTTTTGCTTGAGATACATTCCCCCGCAATACTCAGTGATTTTGCTGTTTAAGTGTGTCAAATAGTGAAAATCACTTTTATCTAAAATTGAACCGTCGCTTAACCCAACTTGAATGCGGTAGTATTCATCTGGCGTAGTAAATAAGTTGCCGGCTCCCGGTATTTGCGAGGCGAGGCTTGCTTTGATGTAATTGGCATTTTGATAATTTTTCCCGCCATTTGAATAATAAGAAATAGGATCTGTTATTCCTTTAGGGATGTTCTGGTAAAGGTAAGTATTCTTAAGACCTAATTTTTGAATTATTCTGGTTTGGATGTTTTGTTCATAAGATAGTCCGGTAATTTGGCGAATAATTCCAGTTAACAAAATAAAATTGCTGTTGTTGTAATGATAAGTTCCAACATTATCGGAAGGCGAATTATTGATATTTTTAACGACCCAATCAAGAGCGTCTGCTTCTGAATAAACAATTCCCCGGTTTATTTCTGTTTTAGCAGCTGTGATGCCAGATGTATGCGTCATTAAATTGCCAACAGAAATATTATTGGCATTTTTCAAGTTAGGGTACCAACGTGAAATTTTAGTGTTTTGGTTAAATGCCTTGTCAGTATTTTTGGTTTCGTTAATTAGCTGGACAATGATTGCAGCGGTGATTACTTTTTGTAAAGAAGCTGTTGGATAAGTGACCTTG